>CAZFRT010000059.1:0-9053 GCA_964521455.1 uncultured Azospirillum sp. | reverse complement strand
GAAATCAAAACTTATGGTGACGGCGTTTGCTTTGATAAACCTGAAGATTTTAATCCGAAACTTTTGGCAGAAAAAGTGGTAAAAAAACTGGTATCTCGTTTAAATGCCGAAGATACATGTTCCCGAAAAGCTTCGGTTATTTTTGAAAACAAGGTTTTTGCCTCGATTTTGGGGAGTATATCCGGTATGTTTTCAAGTTATGTCGTGGATACGGGAAAATCCAAACTCGCCGGAAAAATCGGTGAGTCGGTTGCTTCTTCGAAAGTTTCGATTATAGATAATCCATGGCTTGAAAACGGGTTTGCGACTTCTTCTTTTGACAGTGAAGGGGTGCCGACACAATATAAGGAGTTGATTAAAGATGGTGTGTTGCAAGGTTTTTTATATGGATTGAGCATGGCTCATAAGTATAAAACGCAATCCACCGGCAACGGTACCGGCGGTTTGGGGTGTAGAGTTTTTAACTTTTATCTTAAAAACGGCGATTGTCCGCACGAGGAATTATTGCGTAAACTCGGCAACGGTGTTTATATTGACAAGTTAAACGGTTTGAGCGGTAGTATCAGTTTGGTTTCGGGTAATTTTTCCATGGGTGCGGAAGGGTATCTGGTGGAGAACGGAAAATTGGGACGATATTTGAATCAATTTACAATTTCCGGAAATATTTATGAGGTACTTAAAGATATTGAAGAAGTCGGGAATGATTTGGATTTTGATTGTTCACCTTTAGGTTCTCCGTCGGTTTTGATAAAAAATATTACGATTGCCAACAATTAGTTGACAAAATTGTCTAAAAAAGATATTTTAGTGATGATTTATTAAGTATTATCTCTAAATTTATTTATATTATGTTTGAAACAGCCATTGAGTTTCAGGTGAATGACAGTATCCTGGCTCAGAAAAAGAAGATTTGTTATAAAGATATTCTTGCGGTGGTGGCAGAAATGTTAAAGCAACAGAAGTTTCAAATTAAAGATATTTCTTTAGTTTGGCTTAGCTTTTCGCAGAAGGCGGCAGAGGTTATTCGTTACAGAAGTCCTCGAACAGATGGTTTCCATGCCGGTTATTTTCTGGATTTGGAACCGTGGGGCGGAGATGTTGTGTTTGGATTTTATCAGCCTTTCTCCGGCAAAGTATATGTTGTGAAAAGTGAGTGCCTTGATAATGTGAAAGCCGTCTCGGGAAATTTGCAATTTGTGTTGTCTTACCACAAAACTCAGACATCAAGAGATTGTTTTGACGTAAAACGTTTATCTCGTTGCTTTAGCATCAGTCAGGAGATGTTGTCCTCTAATCAGGTCTTGACGGCTTGTGAAGACAGGGAGATTCTAAAGACTGTGTTGTCTACTCACTCATCTTTGGCGGAAGATGCCTTTTATGAAAAAGAACTCTTCCATGATATGAAACATAACAGTCCAATGTTTTTTAATAAATTTTAAAAATTCTGAACTATGGTTATAAAAAAATTCGGCGACAAAAAAGTTGTTGACTGGAAACCTCTCAAAGGAAAGGTTTTTATTACCGAAAACGATTTGGCAGAGGCTATTGCTTCTAGCTTCCTGAAAGAAGAACAATATGTTTTTGTTTCTTTTGCAGGTTTATATGAAACTGAAGCCAACAATGATAAAAGCAACCTGTTGGTTGATAAAGTTTATCATACTTTGTGGAGAATTTCAGGAGAGCATTATTTATTGTGCGTTTCTGAGAAAAACTCTGCCTTAGTATCGGTAGATGTTTGTTGGATAGGAGATGCGTGCATTGAAAAGTGTGAGATTCCCGGAATTTGCCATTTGGTAAAAATGCTTCCGATTTCTTTGGGTGGCACTCTCTATTTGAAAAACGAGCTGATTTAATTTAGTACAAAAAACCTTGAAAGCGTTATTGCTTTTGAGGTTTTTTGTTTATATAGTAAACGAAGTTTGTGATAATAAAGGATTTTGATTATGCAGAAAGCCGCTCAATATCAGGCTGTATTAGAGCTTCTGGCGGAGATTTTTAAGGATAAGTTTCCGGCGGACAATATTATTAATACTTATATGAGAGAGAGAAAGTATATCGGCTCAAAGGACAGGCGTTTTATTACGGAAACTGTTTGGAAAATCATTAGAAACCGTCGGAAGTTATCGTTTGATGCGGGTAGTGATGAAGTTCGCAAGATATTGATGGTCTATTTGCAAGATGAAGATTTGGATTTGATTTTCGGCAATGGTGATTATGCTCCCGCGGCATTGAGTAAAGAAGAAAAAAATTGGCTGAAACATAAAAATGAAGAGGTTTATCCGACGGATGTGGAAGCCGAGTGTCCGAAATGGCTGTTTGAAAAAATTCAAGACATGGCGTTGTTAAAGTCTTTAAATGAACCGGCTACTGCTGATTTGCGAATAAACACCAAGAGTCGGGGTGATGTGATTGACAAACTCAAAAGTGAGGGGTTGTTTTTTGCTCCGACGGTTTATTCTCCTATCGGTATTCGGTCAACGGAAAGAGTGAACCTAAACAATTGCATTGCTTATAAGGAAGGAATGATTGAGGTTCAGGATGAGGCATCTCAGTTGGCTGCTATTCTGTGTGATGTGAAACCGGAACATAAGGTTATTGATTATTGTTGCGGAGCCGGCGGAAAAACGCTGACAATTTCTTTCTTGTTACAAGGGAAAGGAAAAATTTATATTCACGATATTAACCCGAACCGTTTGGAGGCAATTAAAGAACGGGCGGAGAGATTAGACGTTAAAAATACAGAGTCTGTTTCCGTGCTGAAAGACAGTGATTATGATCGTTTTATTGTCGATGCTCCTTGTTCGGGAACCGGAACTTGGCGGAGAAGTCCGGATGCTAAGTTTCGTTTGAAACAAGAGCAGTTGAAAGAGCTTAACAAAGCTCAGGCGGAAATCCTTGAGACAGCTTATGCCCATACCAAATCCGGTGGGCGGATTGTTTATATTACCTGTTCCGTGTTGCGAGATGAAAATGAAGATATTATTGAAGCGTTCAAGTCTCGTCATCCGGATATGAAACATCTGAATTTGAAAACATTGTGGCAGTCTAAATTGGATGCTCCTTATCCGTGCGTGAATGAGGATTATTTGCGTTTTTCTCCTTTGACAACGGGAACGGACGGATTTTTCTTTACGGTCTTGGTTAAAGGATAATTATTGCTCCTGAGCCGGCGGAAGCTGTTTGTTGTTTATTTGATAAATGTAAGAGATAATTTCGGCAACGGCGGAAAAAGCTTCAACAGGGATTTCGCTGTCAATGTCAACGGCTTTTAAGATTTGCACTAAATCAGCATCCTGATGAATTTCTATTCCTTCATCCAAGGCAATTTGGATGATTTTTTCGGCAATTTGGCCTTGTCCTTTGGCAAGAATTTTCGGAGCATTGTTTTTAAGCGGGTCGTAACCCAAAGCAACAGCATAATCTGGGGACAAACTGCTATCTTGATTGTTTTTATCCTGTTTTCTGTTATTATCCTGTTCAGACATTATGGAACTGTTCCTGCTATTAAAAAAACTAATGTATTGTAATGTTTGATTAATTTAATTGCAACAGGTTTTATTTGGCACAGCGTTTGCATAGTGTTTGTTATGTTGGGGAACATAACTGAACAGGGGAGGTTTTACAACGATGGATTTGAATAATCTTTCGGTTTTTAATATGGTAAATGCCAATATGAAGTATCTGACCGAGCGTCAGAAGGTTTTGGCGTCCAATGTTGCCAATGCAAATACTCCCGGATATTTGGCAAAAGATATTGAAAAACCTTCTTTTTCTCAATTTATGGAAAAAATTCCGCTTCGTCTTAATGTTACCAATGAAAAACATTTTGCAAGTCTTCCGTCTCGGATGGCAAAAGAAAAGGGTAACGGAATTTATACGCCAAAGCCGACAACCGCTTTGACAATTGACGGAAACGGCGTTGTGCTTGAAGACCAGTTGAATGAAGTCAGCAAAACCAAGAGTGAATATAATCGCATGCTTACCATTTATGGAAAGTATAAGGATCTGCTTTCGGTTGCTAATACAAAGATTAACGCTTAGGGAGAGTGAAAATGTCGGGTAATTTGTCAGTCAGTGCGGATATTGCTGTTTCCGGTATGAAGGCTCAGGCCGAGCGTCTCAGAATTATCTCCGAGAATATGGCAAATGCCGATTCAATCGGTGTTCGTCCCGGCGAAGATCCGTATCGTCGTCAGGTAGTCATGTTTAAAGATTATGTGGATCAGGAAACGGGTGCCAATATGGTTAAGGTTTCCAGAGTGGCAAAAGATGAATCTCCGTTTGAAAAGAAATATGAACCGAATCATCCGGCGGCGGATGCTCAAGGGTATGTTTCTTTGCCGAATGTTAACCCGTTGATTGAAATGATGGATATGAAAGAAGCTCAGCGGAGTTACGATGCCAATTTGGCGGTTATGCAAACGGCGAGAGAAATGAATTCTAAAATTTTGGATATTTTAAAATAGTTAAAAAATAAGGGGAAAACAAGTGAGTAACGATATATCCAGTGCTTTAGGTGCCTATCAGCAGGCTTTAAGTCGTATCGGTGCAAAAAATCCGATAGCCGCAGAGGAAGTAAAAGCTCAGGAAGCTTCTTTTAAAGATGTGGTTAAAGAAGTGGTTACTAATAGTGTAGATTTATCGAAAAAAGGTGAGCAACTTTCTATGCAGGCAATTGCCGGTAAGGCTGATATTCAGGATGTGGTTTTGGCGGTTTCCAATGCTGAAACGGCTTTGGAGACGGTTGTTGCCGTTCGTGATACGGCAATTAAAGCCTATAAAGAAATTATGCAAATGACGATGTAAAAGTTTTTTGCGGAATTTCGTAAAAAAGGCTTGATTTATTTTAGGAAGTGCTATAAACATTTTTTCAGATTTGTTAATGCGGCCGTGGCGAAATTGGTAGACGCGTAACGTTGAGGTCGTTATGAGCTAAGCTCATGGAAGTTCGAGTCTTCTCGGCCGCACCAAAAAAAGCTCCTCTTTGTGAGGAGTTTTTTTTTGCGGGGAGAAGACTATGACGTCAAAGATGTAACATTCGTCGGCACAACTGCCGTTTGTACCGCCTCATTAACATCTCAACGATTGGTTCGTAAAAAATCCAAATTGTTGGATTTTTTCCTCCCAATTCTCGGCCGCACCAAAAAAAGCTCCTCTTTGTGAGGAGTTTTTTTTGCGGGGAGAAAACTATGACGTCAAAGATGTAACATTCGTCGGCATAACTGTCGTTTGTACCTCCTCATTAACATCTCAACGATTGGTTCGTAAAAATCCAAATTGTTGGATTTTTTTCCTCCCAATTCTCGGCCGCGTTAGAGAATTTCCGTATGGTACAATTAAAGATGGAATTCAAGTTTCATCTGATGATTGGGAAGCTAATCGACGAGGTTGGCGAGGAGCCAAGTCAGGCAAAAGTCTTTTAGAAAGTTGTTCTCGTAATCCTCGAGATTATTATAAATAATCTTGCAAATCCCAATAAAGCTTTTAGAATAGATGTTATGGAGAAAATTTAATGAAAAAACAATTCAAAGACTTATTTCTGAATATATAAAAACTCCTCTTAAAGAGGAGTTTTGTACGGAAAAGCCTATTGTATGAAAGGTACTGGATTTGTAAGGGTGTGAGCTAAATTAACAGCTCCTGTTGTTTTGTTGATTGTTTGAATAAGTTTTTCTTTTTTGATTCCGCTTAGTTCGGATAAGGCTGTGATATATTCTTTGTTTTTTTGTTGTGTAGCGGCTTCAATTTTAAGTTCATTATAATTAAATAATGCAAAGCGTCTGATTGCCACATTTTTTTTGATAATTGTTAATTCTGCTTTTTTTAAGTTTGATTTTTCCATATCAATATAAACGCCATCTCTACTGTATTGCCACATACCACCGGTAGCAACATCGGTTATCCAGCTGGGCCAGAATGTCAGATTAAGGAAAGCTATTTTACTAATGTTAGAACGGACAACGATTTGTTTGTCTTCATATCCTTGTTTTTTAGCGGTAATTATTGCTGTGCTTGATTTTCTTTCCAGAGGATAAACGCACGGAGTTTTGCAAATTTCTAATCCGTCAACATAAATTTTTACATCTTTGATATTAGAGTCAAAGCTTAAATCTTGGTTGGTACTGTTGAAGATAGTACCACAAGCACCTAACATTAATACCGATAACAATATTATTTTTTTCATAATTTCAAACATCCTTTTATTATTTATAAAACAAAACCCGCTCTTAATAAAAAGGCGGGCGGATGTTCGAAAACCGTATATAGCTAAACGGCTCGGCTTATTTGGCTGAGCCTTATTCACCGACATCCGTCCATAGACAAGAAGCCGGCACAAATTTTAAGTCGTGTGCACACGACTAGCTATATAAAAGGGTTTTCGACGCCCTGAACGAGATATTAACCAATAAATCGTCTGTTGATGAGAGTATAAAAGTTTTTTATGGAAATCAAGTGGGATTTTTAAGTAAATCTTTATTGAAAATAAAAAAAATTTTGTCATCCTTTATATATCATTTGATATGAAGCAGGGATGAAAAAAATGAAATTTTGGGTGGTTTGTATTTTTACACTTCTTTTTTCCGGTGTTTGCCGAGCAGATATGAATGAACTGATTGTTGAAAAAACGAGAGAAGCGGTCAAAGAAATGGGGTTCTCAGATGATTTTATTAATAGTCTGAAGGACTGCACTCCTATTAAGGAAACAAAAATATATAATGGGGTAGAAATCGTTTATGAGATTAAAGGTCGAGACACGGACGGAAAGTGTGTCATTGTTTCTCAGGGAAATCACGAGAAAGTTCAAAATGTTTCAACCTGCAAGTTTGATGATGATATATTGGATTTGTATTATAATGCCCAACTTCAGGTTAGAAAGCTGATTGCCAATGCAAATTCGTTGGAGGAGATTCTCAGTGATGAAAATTATTTGTTTTCTATGGGGTTGTTTGCTGATGACGAGTTATGCGAAAATCATCGTTCGGAGTTTGATCCGACAAAAGAGCTTCGAAAAAAATTGGCGGCTTGTGAACCGTATCAGGAAACTGAACAGACAAATCGTTATGAATTGATTACGAATGTGGAGGGAAAGTTTGGCAATATTTGTCGTTATACGATGAAGACTATAACCAAGGCTCCTAAAGAAGAAGATTTGAGAAAGTTTCTCGGTGATGAGGCTTTTGAAAAAATGAAAGATTATTTGTTGAAGGATATTAGTATAACGACAAAATGTGCTTTTTCCTCAGAGGAATTGCAGAAATATATTGCCATTTTGGAGAAAACAGCTATTCCGAGCGGAGATGCTTATGATTTTTCTTATTTGGATCAAATTCAGCAGTCTAACCGTGAAGCCGTGGATTTTCTTATGAATTCTCCTGATTGCAAAAGTTATCAATAAGTATGATTGCCAAAACCGGAAATTGTGCATATTTTAATTTTTGTCTTTCAGAAAAATGGATAACAGATTAAAAAAGACCTTAGTTTAGTTGAAGGTTTTTATTTTAGGGAGGTCGTATGAAAAAAACAAATAAAAAACATATTCCTGTCCTGAAATCGAAAACAATTAAGAATAAAAAATCCAAAAAGCAATCCAAACAAATCATTTTGGGATTAGGTCCTAAGATGATTAATTCCATTATCATCGCCTTGAATGAAGATGATAAAATTCATGTTCGTAAAATCGTTGAGGGATTAGATGAATATGATTTGGCTAAGTTGCTGGAAACGCTTGATTTTCATCAGCGGCAAAAATTGGTTGAAATCCTTGGCGACCACATTAATCCGGATGTTTTTCCGGAATTAAACGAGGTTGTTCAAGAGCAGATTATTGATAGTTTGGATGAAAACCAGATTGTTGACATCGTTAATGAGTTGGATTCAGATGATGCGGTTGAGATTTTGGAGCATATGGATGATGATGAGCAAAAAAGCATTATCAGCCGTTTGGATCCGGAGTTAAAATATCAGGTTCAATCCTCTTTAAATTATCCGGAAGATTCCGCCGGACGTATTATGTCCCGTGAGTTTGTAAGTATGCCGGATGACTGGACGGTTAAAGAAGCTAAGCAGTTTCTGCTGACGGATGAAAATCTGCCGGATGAGTTTTATACAATCTTTCTGACAGATGAAAAATATCGTCCGACGGGTGAAATTGCTTTGGATAAACTTTTGCGAGCCAAAGCGTCGGAAAAACTTAGCAGCATTATGGACGGTGAGATTGTTCCGATTGATGTTTATACCGATCAGGAAGAAGTGGCTCATATGTTTAGAGAATATGGCTGGATGTCGGCTGAAGTTGTGGATAATCGCGGACGTTTGGTCGGTGTGATTAATATTGATGATGTGGTTGATATTATTCACGAAGAAGTTTCCGAAGATATTATGCACTTATCCGGTGCGGAAGAGGGCGATGTTTATAAATCCGTCTTTGATATTTTCAAATCTCGAGCCGTTTGGCTGATAACCAACCTGTGTGCAACAATTATGGCGGCCTCTGTGGTGAGTGGTTTTCAGGATATTATTGCCGAGATTTCCATTTTAGCAGTGTTGATGCCGATTGTGGCGTCGATGGGCGGAACAACCGGGAACCAAACTTTGGCTGTGGTGGTGCGAGCCTTGGCAACCAAAGAACTCACTTCTCGAAACACGGTGCGGATGATTGGAAAGGAATTTATGGTCGGTTTGATTAACGGCTTGTTGTTTGCTTTTCTTATCGGGACGGTGGCGTGGTTCTTGTTTCCGGAGAACCATAAGATAAGCTATATTATCGCAATTGCGATGCTGACGAATTTGACTTTGGCGAGTTTGGCGGGAATCCTCATTCCTCTGACATTGAATAAATTTAAGGTTGATCCGGCGATTTCTTCCGGTGTTTTCCTTATTGCAATGACGGATTCCGGTGGTTTCTTTGTTTTTCTCGGTTTAGCAAAGTTGTTACTGTTTTAAATAAAATATCTGTATATATCTTATTTGTTTCTTTGTTATATTTTAAAATCTGCCTATAATGCAAAGTGGTTAAATTTGTTATTTTAGGAGATATGCTTTGCTGTTGGGCG
>CAZFRT010000058.1:0-9116 GCA_964521455.1 uncultured Azospirillum sp. | reverse complement strand
TCCCGACCCTCTCGGTGTAAACGAGATGCTCTTCCAGCTGAGCTAAACTCCCATCATGCTTACGGATGATTTTATAACCTCATTAATTTAATTAATCAAGCAAAAAATTACAAAAAAATTAAAAAATTAAAAAATCTTTTTATATCAAAACGATATAAATTTTATTTTACCTCTTTCAACAAAAAAGGCGGAACATTTATCCCGCCTTTATTTTGTTCTATAAACTAAGGACTGATAACACCAGCCCTTAACAGATAATTAGTTTACAGAGTCTTGAAGAGCTTTACCAGCTTTGAACTTAGCTTGTTTGCGAGCCGGAATTTTGATGGTAGCACCAGTGCGTGGGTTGCGGCCAGTTGTAGCTGAACGTTTAGAAACTGCAAAAGTACCGAAACCAACGAGGCGAACTTCATCACCAGCTTTCAAAGCTGAAGTTACAGAAGCAACAAATGCATCCAAAGCCTTAGCAGAATCAGTTTTTGTAAGGCCTGTTTCATTAGCAATGCTAGAAATCAATTCATTTTTATTCACGATGAGGACTCCCTCTAATTATAAGTTATAAACCAAAGTGATAAGGTTTCCCTCACCACATAGAAATTTAAGACTCAAAAAACGCTTAAGTCAAACAAAATCAACGCTTTTATACCCAATAATCCACTTTTTTCCCTCAAAAAGCTTATTTTAAAGAGATTTTTTGACGGTTATTCACAGGTAACTCAAAAGAATCAACACTTACAGACGATTCTAATTGCTTTTAAAACGATTCTTTTTCTTTTCGTATAAAACAGATTCTCTACCGCAAAAAGAAAGGCGGAAAATTCCGCCTTTCCTACCTATAATATATAAGGAAGTTTTACTTTTTGTCTTTCAACGGAGTAATTTTTCCGTTAAGAGCAATTTTTATAACTTCACCGACTTCCGAAACCGGAATGATTTTCAAGCCTGATTTCACATTTTCAGGAATCTCGGCCAAATCTTTCTCATTATCTTTTGGAATAATCACGGTTTTAATTCCGCCCCGCAATGCCGAAAGAAGCTTTTCCTTCAAACCGCCGATAGGCAAAACCCGTCCCTGAAGCGTGATTTCTCCCGTCATGGCCACATCTTTACGAACCGGAATTTTAGTCAGTACGGAAACCAATGTCGTATACATTGCAATACCGGCTGATGGCCCGTCTTTCGGGGTAGCTCCTTCCGGAACATGAACGTGAATGTCTGTTTTCTCAAACACTTCCGGATCAATTCCTAAATCTTTTGAATGAGAACGGACAACAGAATAAGCCGTTTCAATGGATTCTTTCATCACATCGCCCAGTTTACCTGTCTGCTTGATATTACCTTTACCCGGCATATCCACCGCCTCAATAAAGAGAATATCTCCGCCGACTTCCGTCCAAGCCAAACCGGTGGTAACCCCGATATGATCGCTTTCTTCCGCTTCACCAAAACGATATTTGATAACACCGAGATATTTCTCCAGATTCTTTTCCGTTATGCTTATTTTTTTGGTTTTCTTTCCCGAAAGCATAATTTCTTTAACCGCTTTGCGAGCCAAAGTCGACAACTCCCGCTCCAAATTTCTGACGCCGGCCTCTCTGGTATAATGACGGATAATACTGCGAACCGCATCATCTGAAATACTCAGCTCTTTTTCCTTTACGGCATTTTCTTTGAAAATTTTCGGAATCAGGTGGCGTTTCGCAATCTCGATTTTTTCATCTTCCGTATAACCGGACAATCGGATAATCTCCATTCTGTCCAACAACGGACGAGGCATATCCAAAGAGTTTGCCGTTGTAACAAACATCACATCCGATAAATCATAATCCACTTCCAGATAATGATCGTTGAAAGATGAATTCTGCTCCGGATCCAAAACCTCCAACAAAGCGGAACTAGGATCCCCACGATAATCATTACCAAGCTTATCTATTTCATCAAGCAGAAACAACGGATTAGACGTCGCCGCTTTTTTCATACCTTTAACAATTTTACCAGGCATGGATCCGATGTATGTCCGACGATGTCCGCGGATTTCCGCCTCATCCCGCATACCGCCGAGAGACGCTCTGACAAAACTTCTGCCGGTAGCTCGAGCAATTGATTTTCCCAAAGAAGTTTTACCCACTCCCGGAGGTCCGACCAAACACAAAATCGGCCCTTTAACCTTATCCGCCCGTGCTTGAACTGCCAAATACTCGATAATACGCTCTTTGACTTTTTCCAGACCATAATGGTCTTTTTCCAAAATCTCTAAAGCTTTAGCCAAATCTTTATTGACTTTGGAACGTTTCTTCCACGGAATATCCAACAACCAATCAAGATAATTCCTGATAACCGTCGCCTCACTGGACATGGCACTCATACTCTTGAGCTTTTTAACCTCAGCAAGAGCCTTCTCTTTTGCTTCTTTACTCAACTTGTTTTTTTCGATTTTTTTCATATAGTCGGAAATTTCAACCGAACCGTCCCCATCGCCGAGTTCTTTCTGAATAGCCTTCATCTGCTCATTCAGATAATATTCTTTCTGGCTCTTTTCCATCTGCTTTTTAACACGGACTTTGATTTTATTTTCAACTTCCAATAAAGTAATTTCCGCATCCATAAAGCCCAGAATTTTTTCAAAACGGTCTTTAAGTGTCTGGGCTTCCAACAATGCTTGCTTGTCAGCAATTTTCAAAGCCAGATGAGAAGCAATTGTATCAGCCAATTTACCGTAATCTTCTATCTGATTGACGGCAACCAAAACTTCCGGCGGTGTTTTTTTGGATAACTTCACATATTCTTCAAACTGAGAAAGAACCGCACGGGATAAAGCTTCCAACTCCGTACCGTCTCCGTTTTCTTCCGGAAGAACAACCGCCTCGGCCTCTATATACGCCTCATTTTTCAAAAACTCTTCAATTTTAACGCGCTCCACACCTTCAATCAAAACTTTGACTGTTCCGTCAGGAAGTTTCAACAGTTGCAAAACCGTTCCTAAAGTACCCACGTCAAAAATGTCTTCCTGTGTCGGATCTTCTATGGAGGCATTCTTTTGCGTAGCCAGAACAATGTTCTGGTCGTTCTCAACCACCTCTTGCAAAGCACGAATAGATTTTTCCCTTCCGACAAACAAAGGAACGATCATTTTTGGATAAACTACAATATCTCTCAACGGAAGGACGGGATACTTTTGTTTTTTTTCTGCCATTTTTTTGCCCTCAAATTTATTGTCATCTTAATATATAGGAAAACTATTCGGCAACGACAATGCCGCTTAAAAACTTTTTTGGCACATTTAAGGCTTGTCGGCAATCTCTAAACTTTTTAATCCACAATTGTATTAAAAAATGCTCCTATTTTATACATTTGCATATAATAAGTTGATAAATTGAATTTGCAGATTAAAAAAAATCATATAGTATGAACAAAAAATAAAATCCGCATACGTAATATTAAAGGTAAGTTTTAATGAGAAGCTCAAGAAAAAACAATATTTCAGATGAAGAAATCAATATTGACATTTCCGTAACACTGGGAACGGCAAACCTCCGCATCCAGCAGTTATTAAAACTCGGCAGAGGTGCCGTTGTGGAGCTTGATCGGGATGTCAACGATTATGTGGATATTTACGCCAATGACGTTTTAATCGGACATGGCGAAGTTGTTATTACCGAAAATGAATCTATCGGGGTTTCCATCACTGATACCGTAAAAAAATCCAGAAGATAAAAAATAACATGATTAAAAGAAAAGCACTAAAAAATCTGCTGAAAAAAATTGTAAAATCCGCATTTTTTGCTCACCTCATCAGCAGTCTGGTTTATTGGTATGCCCGCTTGGTCGGAGCAACAACCCGTTGGAAAATCTATGGCAGAGAAAAATGTCTTAAAACTTGGGACAAAGAAGAAACCATCGTCCTCATCAGTTGGCACGGAAGAGCCTTGATGCTACCTTATTTTTGGAACCGTTACAAACCCATAAATGCCTTGGTATCCCTACATCAGGATGGTCGCTTAATTGCCCGCTTATTACAAAAATTCGGTATCGGTATTATCGGCGGTTCAAGCAACGAAAATGCCCGTGGTGCCGCCATGGGATTAATGCATTCTCTGCAAAAAAATGAAAGTATCGCCATTATTCCGGATGGTCCGGTCGGTCCGAATATGAAAATGAGTATGTCTCCGCTCTACTTTGCCCAAAAAAGCGGAAAACCCATCTTCGGCATGACATACAGCATTAAAAATTCCAAAATCATCACCCAAAGTTGGGATGATATGATGATTCCTTTCCCTTTTTCCAAAGGAGTCTGTAAGCTGACAGATCCTTTTTATATTCCTAAAGATGCCTCTCCTGAAGAACTGGAAAAATATCGAAAACAAATTGAAGATTCTCTAAATAAAATGACATACGAGGCAGACACCGAAGTCGGTATTCCGCCGGTTTTGCCCAACCATAAAATGAAAAAGAAAAAACATCCCAAACAACCTGTCGGAGCCTCTAAATAATGTTTATCCGCATTTATAATACTCTTATCAGAATTCTGTATCCGCTTGTTATCAACCGTTATATCAAAAAACGCAAAGAAAACGGCAAAGAAGACTTAAAAAGATTCAATGAACGTATCGGCCGACCGACCATGAAACGCCCGGAAGGAAAACTTATCTGGATGCACGGAGCTTCTGTCGGAGAGTCTATTTCTATGCTTCCGCTCATCAGCAAACTGTTGGAATATTACCCGGAACTCAACATTATGGTAACAACAGGAACCATCACCTCCGCGGAACTCATGGCCAAACGCCTTCCAGAAAGAGCTTTTCACCAATACTTTCCGTTGGATAATCCGTCATACTCCGCCCGCTTTATCAAACACTGGCAACCTGATTTGGTACTATGGTTTGAATCCGAATTTTGGCCGGCAATGCTTTCGACCATTAAACGCAAAAATATTCCGCTTATTTTGGTCAACGGAAGAATTTCCAACAAATCTTTCAAAAGATGGCAACAGTTCGATTTTATCAGTAAGGAATTACTCGGTTGTTTTACTTTCTGTCTGGGACAATCGGAAGAAGATGCCTATCGCCTTCGGGTATTGGGTGCCAAAGAATCTCTTTGCCTCGGTAATATAAAATATGCCGGTCTTCCGCTGCCGATTGACGAAGAGAAAAAAGAAGAAATTTCCAAACAAATCGGAAGTCGTCCGTTTTGGTTAGCCAGTTCTACGCACAACGATGAAGAATTTAAAATCGCCCGTTTTCACAAACAACTGGCCGAAAAAGTTTCCGGAGTTTTGACCATCATCGTACCAAGACATCCTCAAAGAGGTGTTGAAATCAAAGAACGTCTGGAAAATGAACTCCATTTGAAAACAGCTCTTCGCTCAGCCGGAGAGCCAATCGGCAAATCGACGGAAATATATATTGCCGACACAATCGGTGAGCTGGGATTATGGTATAATCTGGCAGAAATAGTTTTCATCGGCGGTTCATTAATTCCGCACGGAGGTCAAAACTTTATGGAACCGAGCCGCGTCCGTGACGCCGTTGTCGTCGGTCCGCACATGCACAATTTTACCGACGCTATGAACAGAGCCAAAAAAGCCGACGCCATCATTCAGGTTAGCGACGTGATTGAACTTCAGGAAATCATTGAACAGCTTCTCACCCACAAAGAACTTTTGGAAGCTAAAAAAAGTCTGGCTTATAATTGGGCAAGTGGCGAAGCCAAAGTTATCGACGGGATTGTTGACAAGATTAAAGGATATATGGATATATGAAAACCCCGTCTTTTTGGCAGCATAAAAACATTATATCAACCATTCTCTTCCCTTTGGGATACTTATATGGCTGGGCAACACAATTCCGAATTAAACACGGACACAGCGGACACATCTCCCGTCCGGTAATCTGTATCGGCAACATCACAGCCGGAGGAACAGGCAAAACACCGGTTGCCATATCCATCGCCAAACTTTTGCAACAACAGGGAAAACATCCCTACTTTGTCTCTCGCGGATACGGTGGAAAGCTCAAGGGCGTTATTGTTGACAAACAAAAACATTCCGCCAAAGAAGTCGGAGATGAACCGCTTCTTTTGTCCCGACAAGCACCGGTTGTTGTTAATCCTGACAGATTTCGGGCTGCGTTAACAGCTGTCAAAAATGGTGCCGAACTGATTTTAATGGACGATGGTTTTCAAAACCCCGGACTATATAAAGATATTTCTTTTCTGGTTTTTGATGGAGGATTCGGAATTGGCAACGGCAATATTGTTCCCTCCGGTCCTCTGCGTGAAACTCTGGAAAACGGCTTAAAACGGGCAGATGCCGTCATCATCATCGGCGAAGATAAATATAATCTGGCTGAGAAAGTCAACAAACTTCCGGTTTTCAAGGGAAAGATAATTCCGGTCAAACCGCAAACAAACACACAAAAAGTGATTGCCTTTGCCGGTATAGGAAGACCGGAGAAATTTTATAATTCTTTACGCGAATGCGGATTTGAACTCATCAAAACCATAAACTTCCCCGACCACCACCAATACACGGAAAGCGAACTGAAAAAACTCGTAAACCAAGCTAAAAAAGAAAATGCGGAATTATTTACCACTTCCAAAGACTTTGTAAAAATCCCCATTTCTCTACAACCACATTTTCAAGTTCTCGAAATTTCCGTAGAATGGGAACGTCCTGAGTTTTTGAGCAAATTCATCTTGGATAAAACCCGCCTTTAGGGTTAAATCTCAAACTTCATCCCGTCATAAGCCAGTTCAAAATCATCGGGAAGTTTTTTACTATCACGACAATAGTCTACATCAATAGCCAAATGGGTTAAGACAAACTTTTTTATCTGAAATTCATCTTTCAGTTTGAATGCCGAATAAAAATCATTATGCCCGTTACCGCGTTTGTCAGTATTAAAACCGTTGTTTGTTTCCATAAGAATACAATCCAGATTTTCAAACACTGAACACGCTTTATCTGGAATTTCCTGAAAATCCGTCGCAAACAAAAAATTCTGATACCGAACTGCGGTTGAAAACATATTTTTATGAACCAATCCCGCCGTCTTTAAGTGATGTCCGTTAAAATCAATCGTATCTCCGTTTTCAAAAATATGCCAATGCAAGCAGTCCAATCCCCGCTCATGATTATCGTTTTTGAACATATAAAAATAGCATTGCTTAATCCCTTCAAATGTTTCTCGGGAACAAAACAAATCTATCGGGTGTTTTTGGTTAGATGCAAGACGCTGAATATCGGGCAAACCGTTAATATGGTCGGCATGGGCATGCGTAAACAAAACCGCATCAATTTTAGAGATATTATTTACATTCAGCTGTGTTCTAAAATCCGGTCCGGCATCAACCAAAAAATTGCAATCTCCGAAATCAAACAAAATCGAACTTCTGGTACGATAATTCTTCGGTTCGTTTCTGTCTGCCTGACCAAAATAATTTCCGGCCTGAGGAGATCCGTAAGCCGAGCCTGAACCTAAAACCGTAACAATCATATTATTATCTCCCCGAAAAATATTTAAGTTGCTTTCAGGGTAAAACAAAAAAGGGGCTGTTTAAAGCCCCTCTCGCAGGTTATTCAAAAATATTTTCGGTATTATAGTCGCCAAACGCAAAACCGGACGCATCAATATAACGATACCCTTTATCCAAGGTGGCGATTTTTTCCATGTCTGCCTTATCCAATTCTACTGTCTGAGAAGCAAAGTTCTCCTTAATTCTATCCACATGAACGGATTTAGGAATAACCGTTACATTGCGTTGCAACTGCCAAGCTAACATCACTTGAGCCGGAGAAATATTTAAACGTTCCGCAATTTCCTTAATAACCGGATTTTCCATCACCACCGGTTCATCAGGGTGTTTATGAGCTCTGTCCGCAGAACAAAGCGGAGAATATGCCGTAACGGCAATCATATTTTTCTCACAGAAATCAATCAAATCATTTTGTTGTAATAACGGATGATTTTCCACTTGATTAACTGCTGGCACAATTTCAGCCTTTTCAATCAGATTTTGGAGTTTTTTAATCCCGAAATTAGAAACCCCGATGGAACGAACCAATCCCTTTTGACGCAGCTCTTCCATTTTTGCCCAAGTCTCTTCAATCGGAACTTCACTCAAGGACAAAACATCACTGTCGCTTTGAGGCATTTCCACACCTTTTTTCTGAGCAATAGGCCAGTGCATCAGGTATAAATCCAGATATTCCAATTGCAAATCACTCAAAGTCTTTTGCAAAGCCGGTTCAACATCTTCCGGCTTATGACAATCATTCCACAATTTAGAAGTAACAAACAGTTCTTCTCTTTTAATATCGCCTTCTTTAACGGCATCAGACAACGCCTGCCCGATTTCTTTCTCATTACCGTAAATCGGTGCACAGTCAATATGTTTATACCCGAGCTTAATTGCCCAACGGACGGCCTGATAAACCTCACCTGAGGCGGATTTCCAAGTACCCAACCCCACCATAGGCATTTGATAATCATCATTTAGTTTCCATAATTTCATCTGTTATTCCTCCCTATAAAAATTCCTCTCCTTATATAATCGCTTAATCACAGGCTTAAAGATAACCTTTGAATTTTTATTTCCGGATTTTATAATCAAAAACAATAGGAAGGAAAAAAATATGGATACTTACGAAAAACAAGTTTTGGAATGTCATCAGGCGATGGAATTGGATATCGCCTCCCCTTATACTGTTTCACTGCTGCAGTTAAGAGAAAAACTCCTCGCTGAAGAACTCGACGAACTTAAAGTCGAAATTCACAGTTTGATTAAAGAACTACAAACCACCGGAAAAACAAAGCCGGAAACACAAGCCAAAATGTATAAGGAACTGGCTGACCTTCAATATGTTTTAAGCGGAATGGTCGTAGCTTTGGGAATTCCGATGGAAGAGGTTTTTAAAAGAGTACACCAAAGCAATATGTCAAAACTTGTTAACGGCAAAGTCTTAAAAAGAGAAGACGGCAAGTTTCTGAAAGGCCCGAACTACAAACCTCCTTTTTTGGACGACTTGGTCGCATAAACTCAAACCCGCTAAAAAGCGGGCTTAAATTTTAATTGCAAATTAATCTTTATACTTTATCATCTTTCTTGCAGTTTAGAGG
>CAZFRT010000057.1:0-9147 GCA_964521455.1 uncultured Azospirillum sp. | reverse complement strand
GCAATCAGAGAAGCCGCTTACTACATTTGGCAGAATGCTGGTTGTCCTCAAGGTCAAGATGAAGTTTTCTGGTCTATGGCTGTAGAACAGATTTGCGGATGTAACAACAAAGCTTCCTGCAAAAAAACTTCTTGCAAAACTTCTGCAAGCAAGACTTCTTCTGCCAAGAAAACCTCTGCTAAAAAATCTGCAAAATAATTGCTTTTTTAGTTTTGATTTCAGAAAAAAACCCGATTTTAATTCGGGTTTTTTTTATTGGATTTTATTACCGAAACTACAAAACCGAAAACGCTTTTTTCTCCTTCGTTACGGAGTTTTTTTCGCTCAAATTTTTCGATATGGAATCCTGATTTTTCCAACATATTTCTCACATAATTTTTGCCATGCAAAAAACGTCCTGAAGCATGCAAAACATAATCGTTATCATCTTCGGAGTTTTCTGAAAACGTAAAGATTAACCGGCCGTTTTTTTTCAGCGAATCAAACAGCTTTGGAAATAATTTTTCCAGGTTGCCGATATAAGTGAAAACATCAGCAGAAACAATCAAATCATATTTGTTTTTCCGCTCTTGAACAAAGGCGGTAAGTTCCTTGTTCCACAGGCGATCATAGACTTTTTTCCGCTTGGCGATTTCAAGCATTTTTTCTGATAAATCAACACCGTGCAGACCTAAGAACGCAGCATATTTTTTCAAGAATCCACCACACAATCCGGTACCGCAACCGGCATCCAGAATCTTCATTTTTCGCTGTGGGGAATCCCCATAAACATCTTTCAAAAAATCCCAAATATACTCAGGAGCCTTATACTCCAAAGAATCCAAAACGTTCTCAAAATCTTCGGCAAAAACATCAAAAATATTTTTGACATATTCATCATTGGCACGATCTAATTTTATACCGTTTTTTACGGCATTTCCCATATGCAAAACTATTGGATTATCGGGATATTCCAGCAACCATTTATCTGCATATTTTTCATAATCGGAATCCTTTTTTTCCATTGAACATTCATAAAGCAGATAACCGAAATTAATATGATGAGAATCCTTGTCCGCACTTTTTTCCACAGCCTTCCACCCGGCTTTCAGAGCATCTTCCCATTCCCCTTTTTTCTGGCAAACCTGACTGACGGAGTTAAACAGCCACGCATCTTCAGAATCCAGTTTCAAGGCTTTGGAAAACGCCTGAAGAGCTTCCTCATATTTTTCCAGTTCCAGAAGAGAATTGCCCATGATGCTTAACGCCATAACACTTTTAGAATCCAATTCCAAAGCTCTTCGGGCATAAATAAGTGCCTCTTTGTATTTTTTCAAATCATAGTAAGTATTGGCAATGTTGATTTCGGCAATATAATAATCTCTTCTGACCGAGGACGCCGCCAAATAATCTTTCAGAGCCTCATACAGATTTCCGTTCCGATAATTTATATTCCCAAGATTAACCCAGGACGATGCATTGGCAGAATCGATTTTAAGACTTTTCAGGCAATATTTTTCGGCATTTTTAAAATCATTTATTTCATAATAAGATGTTGCCAAATTAGATAAGGCCGGAAGAGAATCTTTGTTTATGCGGAGAGCTTTTTTATATAAATTGATTGACTTTTTCTTATCCCCGGCAAGATCATAACTATTGGCACAGGCGATGTAAAAGAATTCATTTTTCGGATTTTTCTTAATTAACGACTCATAGACTTTTGCCGCTTCGGCATATTGCTTGTTATGATAAAAAATTTGAGCGGTTTTTTCTTGATTTTCCACGGCAAATGTCCTGTTATTGTAAATTTTTAAATAAAATACCCTCTTATAGTAAAAAAAATATTGACGTTATGAATTTTATATTATATTTATGTGCTCACGTTATGGGGATATGGCGGAACTGGTAGACGCGCTAGACTCAAAATCTTGTTGCCTCAGGCAGTGTGAGTTCAAGTCTCACTATCCCTACCAATTAAGAAAAAAACTCCTGCTTTAAGCGGGAGTTTTTTTGTATCTTCAATAGCTGTAACGTTTGTAATCAAAACGGTTATTTCTTTCACTTTGAGAATAAATAAAAGGTTCTTCGCTGTTCATTTCTCGCAAATCATCATACAAAGCCTCATTATCCGGAGCAACACCATAAACGGCTATATATTCCAAATCCATCTGATAATCATCATAAGCCTTCTGATATGCAGGCTTATCCATATCTTCAAAATATTTACGCATTTGTTCGGCATCGTCTTTTCCGGCCTGTTGATATTCTTCCGTTTGTTGAGAAACATTGTCTTCAGCTCTTATTTCTCCGCCAAACAAAAGCAATAAAAATATTATGACGGCTGTTTTCATATCTTTTCTCCGGTTAATTGTATATCTTATGCTAGTAAATATTTTTTAATTAAATGATAATATGTTAGTCATAATTTGATGAGGTCGGCAATGAATAACAAACTTCTTATTTTCAGTCTTGCAGTGCTCTTAACACCGCTTAGTGCTAATGCTTGGAGTTTGGGAGAGTTTATGTCGTGTAATGATATTAACCCGCAACCGGCAGTTATTTTTAAGTCATCTTACGGAAAACTTATTCACGATATTTCTCAGACACCGGAATTTGTAATTAATCTGGGAAAAGACAGTCCTATCATTAAAGAAAACGGCTTATTAACCGCCGGTGTTGCCCCGATTACCACCGTTACGTCTTTTCGGATTAACAAGGCAATTTTGAAACGTCTTGATAATGATTATTCCTGCATTATGCCGGAGGAAATCGAAATTTTTATCGGATACAAAAATCCGCTTATTTATGTCTCAAACAAATATGACCCGCAAAGTTGCGAATTTTCTCAAATTATCCGGCATGAACAAGTTCATCAGCGAATCAACAAACTGACCCTTGAATATTACTTACCGTTGTTGAACAAAACCCTTCGTAACGCCATTGACGAAGTTAAAGCCGTTAAAATTCGTACCAATGACGAGACAGACAAACAAAGAGGCTTTAAAGACCTCTATGCATATTATCACTCCAGAATCGATCCTATTTTGAACGAATTCAAAAAAGCCAGAGACAATGAGCAGAAAAAACTCGACAATATGAACAGTTATGAACATGACTGGAGCATTTGTAAACGTTATAAGGAGCGTGTCGAAATTGAAGAAAAACTCAAGCAGTATCACACCCCCGCCGATGAAGAAATAAATTAAAAAAAATACTTTACTTTAAAACTCTTTTGTTTTATTGTGCTGGTACAATAAAACACAGTTACAATATCGGAGTCATACTGTTATGGACAACTACAAACAGCTATACAAAGCTTTTCTTCTTTTGAAAACGCCCAAGGATGTTGAAAATTTTCTTAAAGATCTTTGCACCCCGAAGGAAGTAAAAGACTTTAGCGACCGTTTGCAAATTGCCAGACTTCTTAATGAAACAGATTTGTCTTATCGAGATATTGCCGAGCAAACGCAAGCCAGCTTGACGACCGTTACCCGTGTTGCCAGATTTTTGAAAGACGAAAACAACGGCGGTTATGAAACCGTCTTAAAGAGAATGAAAAAATAAAATGACAAATAACATTATTACATTTCTGCATCATCGACATTGATACTTAAATCCACTCTTTTAAGTACCAATTTTTTATATTTTAAACGATGAACAGGAGATGTAATAATGACCACCATGTATAATAATATTGTTATCCGCAAAGCAACAAGAGAAGACGAAAACGAATTGGCCGAGTTAGCCTACAGAGCTTATTACGACCGTTTTTTCAATCGGGAAGTTACCGCTCGCTATGGAGCTTCGTTGCGTGTTTATCCGGAGTTGATTCCCGATGAGGAAAAAGATACCGGGCAAAGCCTGAGCACCTTTCGCGACTATTGGAAAAAAGCCATGCAGAATTTGGACAATCCGGAAAAAAGATTCATTTGTTTTGTGGCCGAAACAGAGACTCCCCTGGGCAAGAAAATCATCGGTTTCCGCAAGGGGTACGCTCTGCCTTTGGAAGAAGACGAATATGCCCGTTATGTCAGAGAAAACAAAAAACGTTCCCTCATCCGTAAAAAAGAAAACTACTTCGGAATCAACACTTATAACGATACGAGAGAAATTCCCTTGCCGCCTAAAGAACGAATCGCCGGTTCCAGCTCCTTGTATACCGACCCTGCTTTTAAGCGTTCCGGAATCGGCAAACGCCTTATCAAAAGATATGCTCAAGAGGTTTGGAAGCTTGGTTTCAGGGGGATGATGACCAGTTGCTATGTTTATAATGATTCCCAAAAATTTCTTCGAGCCATGGGTGGTGATTTTTTCATCAAGCGCAACATTCCCTGCACTTACAGAAAAGAAGACAAATCTTTAGACATCTGCAACATAAACGGCTTAATGTGCTTATGGGGAGAAGATGCTTTAAGAAAGCTGGCTTTCGGCGAAAAACAAGGAGAAAACAGTCTCTCTCCAGCCCTTCGTCAAACAAAAAATCAACGTTTTTAATATAGACATTAGATTTATTCCTCTTATTTCCTCATCGTTGAATAAATATATAATAAGCCGGATCAACATTTTTAAAGGGGAATAAAAATGTTAAAAGTAACCATAGCAAACTACTTGCTTCATAATCTTTCCAACAGGCCTTTAATCCAAGAGAGCCGAATATCGGAATCGGAACTGATTGCCGCCGTTGTCGACCGCTGGTCCACCAAACAATATCTTTCAGAACCGGTTCACCATCCTTTTATGAACGATACGGTTAACTCTAAAAAAACAACTATCCATTAAAAAAAGAAGCCTCGGGAAACACTCCCGGGCTTTTTTAGATGAGCCGCGTCCATATCTTTAAGAAAAACATCGTAACAAACTTTCAATTCCGGAACTCGATTTTGAATAATAAGATTTCGGTGTTCGATTTTTTCTATATCTGAAATGAATTTTTTTCATATACACAAATCCTAATATTGAAATTATTATTTTTTACAGAACGAACTACAAATATTTTTACAAATTACTGTTTCGAAAGGAGATATTAATGAAAAAAGAAGCCGTACTTTATAATGATGTTCTGGAAAGAAATATTGTTTTAATCAACAAAATTTATCAGAGCTTTGAGGCCTTGGAAGAGACACTCGGAAAATTGAAGCTTGAGGAACCGCTCTTCATTACTTATGTTGCAAAAAAATCTTTTGCAGAAGTAATTTTCAAAAATATTCAGGATGATCAGATTACTCCAACCCTGAAAAACTAAAAAAGGATTTTACTGCGACACCATACTCAGCGGCAGTAAATATCTCTACTAAAACAGCAGTGAGTATAATTTGTAAATATGTGTTTCTGATATAATTTATGTCTCAGCATAATATTATATCTCTCTTATAATAACCTCAGTTGTTATAAGTGTTTTTATAAAATTGTTACATTTATTTTTGTGTTTCCATTCAATGAACAAAGTTAAAAAATCCCCTTTCAAACGAGAGGGGATTTTTCTTAGCTTCTAAATAAAATTTGCAACTATATACACTTTTTTGTTGCAAAAAAAAAAAATGACTTAGTATAGATAGTGTGTAGGCTTTAGATTTTATAACTGTGTGGGGTGTGCTATGATTAATACTAAGTATTTGTTATGTATTTCAACCTGTCTGCTGTTTTCAGGCAATGTACAGGCTTCCGATATTAACCTAACTTACGATTCGTCTGGCTTCCTCCCCGGCAGTTCTTCACTTTTTACATTACACACACCGAGTGAGCTAAGGCCTACATCCTCTTTTAATATAGACAATGCCGTCAAACTCGCTGCCGTTTGTTCTGTCGGTGGCGGCGGTTGTAACGGTCTCTCTTTCGGTTCGTCCAAGAATTCTATGAATTTGGATAATGCATCTCTTTGCCAAGAGGCCGGTTATTCCTTAACGTCTTGCCCTGCAGGTGCCGAACCTAAATCAAGATGTCCGCATAATTCCTCTTTCTTTGACACCTGTATATGCAATACTTCTTATTATACTCAATCAGGGGCTTATTCCGGCCAATGCGGATCAAGAGCTTCTGTTGAATCTTGTACTGATTCAAAAGAAAATAAGTATTATCGTTGTACTTGTGATACTTCGACTATGACCACTTGTTCTGGTGGAAACCAATATTCAACAACCACTACCGTTTCGTGCAAGGACACTCAGACAAACCAATCTTATGTCTTGGATACAGAGTGCAAATCATGCACTTCTCCGGCTGTGGTTAATTCTTCCGAAAACGGCTGTACCTGTCCTTCAAGCTATGCTGCTTGCGGCACCAACCAAACCGGTGTCGGTACGGTATGTACGGAAAACGGTGTGAACAAATACACCTCTTGCAAATGCCCTGATAACTATGTGGCTTGTAACAGTTCAAACAATGAGGTGGGTAACGGAAAGTCCTGTACTCTTAACGGCGTTACTAAATACGAAAGCTGTAAGTGTAATGACAGTTGGGTAACTTGCGGAACCAATCAGGAAGGCGTCGGCGGTGCCTGCACCATCGGCGGTGTAGCTAAATATGCTTCCTGCCAGTGTCCAACCTCTTGGTCTACTTGTTCTGATACATCTCCTGACGCCGGGGCAAAATCTTGTGCCATCAACGGAAAAACTTATTACTCAAGCTGTAAACAAAAAGATGTCAACTGTGAGGCTCCTTATTACAAGACCAATGAAAACACCTGTGCTCTTTGGGAAGGCGTGGCAGCAGTTGTCAAAACCTGTTCAGATTTGGTTACCACAACCAAAAACGCTAATATTACCGGTAATATTTTGGTTTGGGGTACTTTGAACTGCGGAGAAAACCAAATTACCCTACCAAAAGGGCAAAATTTGGTTGGTAAAGGTTTCTTTAACGGAAAATATTCCGATGCAACCGATGCCGTGACCGATAAATTCTCCAAAATCAAATGGGATTTTACTTCAGAATCAGGAAATGCCATTACTTTGGAACACAACGCCATGTTGTCGGATTTAACATTGGAAATTAAATCTGATGTTGCAGGAAAATGGAGTTCTCCTTTTTATCAAACACCAACTTTACTCGCAGTTGGAGCCAAAGAAAACCTGATTTTCAAAAATATGGATTTATATGGCGATATGTCTGCCGTTGATGGAAAAGGTTTAACGATAATTAGTGCTACTACAGGTAAAGTTTCTTTACAAGGTAAAAATGCTATTAGATTTAAAAATGTTGTAACAACCACAGACAATAGTTATTATTACACAGCCAATTCAGCTACTTATCTGATGAAAAAAGGTTCTCTGACAATCGGTAAAGATGCATCTTTGGATATTACGAATACAGGCGGAGGCAGCTACTATAACTTTGATACTACAATAGTAAATATGACTGACAATGCTGTCTTGACGTTTAACTTAAATTCAAAAGAGATTTCTAGTTCTCCAAATATATTCCAAAATAGCGGATATTCCGGACATAATGAAGGAAAATTCACAATGAGAGGTACTTCAAAAATGACTGTGAAAGGAGATAATATCCGTCTTTTTTCTGAACTTCCAGCCGCTATATATGATGATAGTGTTATCAACTTTAAAGGATTGTATCTTGTTTATCCGGGTATTGGAAGTTCTAATGTTACCGGAGATCTATTATCAATGAACGGAAATAGTATTATCAACGCAGATATACCTTCTGCTACTTCTAGCAGTGCATTTTCTGGTCAGGTAACTCTGAATAATAATGCGACTCTGAGAATAAAATCTTCAGGAATCAGGGTATCTGATTATGGATTATTAACATTAAACGACAGCTCAAAACTTATTATTAATCAGAAAAACACAACCGTTACAGATAGCTATTATAACTCAAACTATGGTGTTTTCTCCTCAACCAGAGGACTTAATATGAATGGCAGTTCAAAACTTTATATTAGTGCTGACAGACATATTTTTGAAGACGCAAGATTTAACTTAGCTTCTACAACGGCCAAAATATATGCAAAGCAGACAAATACGTCTTATAAAATCTTTGGTGCCGGCGGCAGTAATCCTGAAGTATGGTTGTACAAAACCGTAGCCAATGCTCCGTTCTATATTGAAACGCCGGGACAGAAGGGTTACAATAACCAAGAAGACGACGGATTGTATCTAATGCCGGCTTTGGGCGTTTCCGCTTCCGACGGGGCTTCTATCTGCTCACACATGACCAGTGGGTATTCATCAAGCAAGATTAACCGAGATTTGGCTTGTTGGACACATGATAAAGATGCTAATCCGAATAACAATGATTATTTCAAAGGTAAAGTATGCAATCGTTGTTCAGACGGATACAAACTGACCGGCGTAACTCATGTTTCCGCATCAGACTCCAGATTTACCTCAACTAAATCTGACTTTGACAAGGAAATGACCGCTCTGACCAATGCCATGAATTTCTAAGAAAGGAGAAACAACTAAAAAGGCTTACCTTTTCGGTAAGCCTTTTTTATTATACTCTTTTCCAAGTCGTACCGCTCGGACCATCTTCCAAAATAATGCCCTGCTCTTTCAGTTCATTACGGATGGCGTCCGCGGTTGCCCAATCTTTATTCTTTTTAGCTTCCGAACGTGCCTGAATTTTAGCCTCAATCTCGGCATCATCTCCGCCGACATCGCCCTTAAACCATGTTTCCGGATTTTGCCACAGCAGACCCAACATATAAGCATTTGTCAAAAGCTGAGATTTATATTTGATTTTATCTTCCAAGCTTTCCGCTTTATTCAGATTATTGACGTTTTCGTGCAAATAACTGATTGCCAAAGGCGTATTCAAATCATCTGCCAAAGCTCTAATTAATTCCTCGCTTGGCTCGACATCTTCAACCTTTACTTCAATATTTTTAAGCAAAGCATTATAGAATTTATCCAGCGTTTGCTTGGCTTGATTCAGCCCCTCAAACGTAAAATTAAACGGTTGATGATAATGTGCGGAAAGGAACAACAGTCGCAAAGCTTCTGCCGGTGCTTTCTCCAAAATTTCATCCAAGGTATAAAAATTGCCCAAAGATTTTGACATTTTCACACCGTCTACCATCAACATTCCGGCATGTACCCAATAACGGGCAAAGCGAGAGCCTTCAAATGCACAGCAAGACTGGGCACATTCGTTTTCGTGGTGAACAAGTTGGCCAACAAAGACAACGCCATTATCGTCATCACCCACTACCAA
>CAZFRT010000056.1:0-9301 GCA_964521455.1 uncultured Azospirillum sp. | reverse complement strand
CACGGGGTTAGCGATAAGGCAATAGATAAGAAAATTTCCAAGATTTTTGAAAGTGTCGATAATCTGGAGTATTACCGAGAAGTTATCAAGACCGTTCCGTTGGGAAAACCGGTTTGGAGCTATTGGGTAACTTCCCAATACGGACGTCGTTCTGATCCTTTTAATAAGAAAGCTGCCAGCCATAAAGGGGTGGACTTGGCCAGCCGTACGGGAAATAAAATCAAAGTCAAAGCCAAAGGAAAAGTCATTAAGGCAGGTATGGTGGGCGGATACGGAAATCTTGTCGTTATTGATCACGGAAACGGCTTCCAGACCAAATATGCACATCTGAACAAAATTTATGTTAAAAAAGGGGATTATCTGGAGTATGACGATACTATTGGCGAGGTCGGAACCACAGGACGTTCGACCGGACCACATCTGCATTATGAAGTTATCTATATGGGGCAGGATGTTGATCCGATGCCGTTTATAAAAGCGAAAATATCTTAGGAGTTAAGCTTATGAAAAATTTGAAACGTATGCTGTATTTAAAGTTTGCCAGAATGAACAAACAGAGCCCGAGTATTCCGGTTCCAAGCATTATCAGTGAAAATACTCAGGTCAAAGGCGATATTATCAGCAACGGAATTATCCATATTGACGGACGAGTAGAAGGTGATGTTACCTGTGATGAATTGGTGATTGGAATTAAAGGAGCTGTTATCGGTTCTGTAAATGTAACCAATTTGCATTTGTATGGTATTCTTCAGGGAAAAGCGGTTGTTGACAAGCTTTTTGTTTCTAAATCAGCCAAACTTTTGGGTGATGCGACTCACAATTCCATAGCTATTGAACCGGGGGCTTATATTGACGGACATTGCATGCGTGCCGGAGCTCCGATACCTGCGGAACAGTCTAAACCGGATTTAATGATTGAGGATGCCTCTAAAAGAAAAAAATAAAACCTGCTAAGACGGTTAATAAAAAAACGGAGCAATTATATATTGTCTCCGTTCTTTTTTTTTTGTATAACAAATACCATAAATATAAAAAAGGATAATCAATGGCGAAAAAAAGTACAAAATCAGATTTTATCAGTACCGGTTTGGTAGCTCAAAACCGCCGGGCTCATTTTGACTATCTGATTGAAAAAGTATATACGGCGGGATTGGAATTGACCGGAACGGAGGTTAAGTCATTGCGGTTGGGGCATGCCAATATCAATGATGCTTATGGTGTTGAGAAGAATGAGGAACTTTTCATGTCTAATATGTTTATTGCCGAATACGCCAATAAAGGTTATGCTTCTCATGCCGAAAAACGGGATAGAAAACTTCTTTTGCGTCGGAAGGAAATTATCGAAATTATCAATGAGTTATCTCGAAAAGGCTCGACATTGGTTGCAATGAGACTGTTCTTTAATGACAAAGGGCGTGCCAAACTGGAAATTGGTCTGGGTCGCGGTAAAAAAATCTACGATAAAAGAGAAAGTATTAAAGAACGGGATTGGAACCGTGATAAAAAACGTATTTTAAGCGAAGCCAATCATTAACACAAAATAAAGCCCCTCGTTGGAGGGGCTTTTTAAGAATTAACCGTTTTGTTTGCGATTGTTCATTATTTGCTGTGTAATCTGTGAAGATAATTCTTTACCTTTTTGCGGAGTAACGGTTTCCTGAATTTCTCCAGATCTTCTTTTTTCCGCAATTTTATCTGCGATAACAGCTCCTGAAACTTCAGGTTTTCCTCCGTTAGCTTTAAGCTGTTCTCTTCTTTTCTTCATTTCTTCTTTTCTTGCAGCTATATGAGCCCGAACATCAGACATTTTTTCACCACTCATGGCTGTTTCTTCATCTTTACCGGAACTTCCAGCCTCAGGAGCAGGCTTTTCATCGCCTTCTTTTGTCTTGTTGTCAGCTTTATCTGCTTCAGGTCCTTCTTTATCTTTCCCTTTTTCCTGATTAGCCTTGACTTCTTCATTATGTTTATTGATTTTTTCAACCAATTCCGGAGACAAGCCTTTCATGCAGTCTAATGACAAGTCAATCATCTTGTCTTTTGGCTCAAAGCTCATGCCTTTTTCAATGCAGGCAGCAGCCAACAAAGAAGTTTGTTCCGGAGACATATGTTCTCCGATAGTGATATAATCATACTTGTCAAACTGAGCGTCTTTGACAATCTTCTGGTAAACACTGAAGTCTTGAGATTTAACTTTGCGAGTATCGCCTTCTTCAAGGATTTCGCTTTCCTTACCGTCCGGAGAAGTAACTTTATGGTATCCCGGAACTTCTTCGCCGTCACGTTTGTTGTCATAAGCGTAGTTATTTTTCTGAGCCCATTCCGGCCAGGTTTCTTTTTTATTTTCTTCAGTTTTTCCTTCGGTTTCTTTTTCGTCAACCGTTAAACCTTTACCTTTGTTTTCTTCTGTTTTCTCTTCAGTCTTTTCTTCTGTTTTTTCTTCGGTTTTAGCCAAATCACCTTCAGTCAGTTGGGCAACCTCAATACCTTTTTTATTCTTATCTTCAGTTTTGCTAGCAAAGCCGCTTCTATCAAAAGCATCTTTAAGAGTAGAGCGTCCTTCAGGTGTTTTAGAAAGATATTGCTCTTGACTGATGGAGTTAGCATCCAACCATTTTAAGAATTCATCATTCTGAAGTTCTGGTAGTACGAGAGCTGCTCCGACATTGCTGTTGCTGTCTTCTGTATGTTCTGGTAAAGCTTTGGTGTCTGACATAATCTTCACTCCGGTAAGTTTTTTATTAAATTCAGTATATCCTAAAATGAATCAGTTTTCAATACATTTTTCGGAAATTTCGTCTAGTTTTAATTTTTTTGTAACAATTCTTTCTTTTTTCGTTTTTGTTTGAAGAAATTTTTCAATATTTCAGAGCATTTATCCTCCATAATTCCTCCGATGACATGAGGTTTGTGATGGCAGGTTTCCGCTTCGTAAAAGCGAACACCGCTGACAACGGCACCGCCTTTTTTGTCAAAAGCTCCGAAATAGAGATTTTCAATTCTGGCAAAGGAAATTGCTGCGGCACACATTGTGCAGGGTTCCAGCGTTACATACAAATCCATTCCCCGCAACCGGTTAGCACCAAGCTTTTCGCAAGCCAGCCTGATGGCGGAGATTTCGGCGTGAGCGGTAGCGTCAAGAACATGTTCGCTCAAATTATATGCCTCGCTGATGATTTCTCCTGTTGCCGGATTGACAACAATTGCCCCGATGGGAACTTCATCCTCTTCGGCCGCTTTTTGAGCCAATTCAAGACATCTCAGCATATAAGGGTTATCACTCATAAATATCCTTTGCATTTTTTCGAATTTATATTACATTAACAGCAAAATCATAAGGAAAAATTAAAATGGCGGAAAGAATAGCAAAATTTATGGCAAGATCAGGAGTCTGCTCCCGTCGGGATGCGGAAGAACTGATTCGCCAAAAAAGGGTAACCGTAAACGGAGAAATTGTCGAGACTCCGGCATTTAATGTGGACGGAACCGAAAAGATCCTGTTGGATGGAGAAAAACTTCCTCGGATTGATGATACCCGCCTGTGGTTGTACTACAAACCGGTCGGTTTGTTGACCACGCATAAAGATACGCAGGATCGCCAAACTGTTTTTGCCAATCTTCCGGCCGGTATGCCGCGGGTTATTTCTGTCGGACGGCTGGATTTGAACTCTGAAGGCTTGCTGCTGCTGACCAATAACGGAGAGTTGTCCCGCAAGCTGGAACTTCCTGAAAACGGTTGGAGCCGTCGTTATAAAGTGAAAGTCCACGGTTTTCTGGATAAAAAGAAGCTGGCAACCTTGGGGCAGGGCGTAACGGTGGACGGAATCAACTACGGACCGGTAAAAGTGGAAATTGAAACCGAAAAAGGCACTAATGCCTGGTTGATTGTAACCCTGAACGAAGGTAAAAACCGCGAAATCCGTAAGTTGATGAAATCAGTCGGTTTGGATGTTGCTCGTTTGATTCGTTTGTCTTACGGACCGTTTCAACTCGGAAGCCTGAAAAAAGGCGAAGTAAGGGAAGTGCATCAAAAGGTTTTACGGGAGCAACTGGGAAACAAGTTCAAACTATGAGAATTATCGGCGGAAAGTATAGAGGGAAAAAACTTTTTACTCCCGAAAATAATGATGTCCGACCGACTGCGGATCGGGCAAGAGAAGCTGTGTTCAATATTCTGACTTCAAAATTAGAAAACGCTTGGGAGACATATAATTTACTGGATGTTTTTTCGGGGACGGGTGCTTTTGCCTTGGAAGCGTTGTCCCGAGGAGCCGACAGCGTTTGCCTGATTGATAAAAATACCAAACTTTCCGCCAAAAATATTGCTCTTTTCCCTCAGGAGAAGGAACATATAAAGTTGATAACGGCAGATGCTCTCAGACTTCCTCAGGCTTCTGTCCGCTATAATTTGGTTTTTATGGATGCTCCTTATCAAAAAGGGTTGAGTACGCCGGCTCTCAAGGAACTTTGCAATAAAGGCTGGCTGGCTGAAGAAGCTTTGTGTATTGTAGAAGTGGAAAAAACAGAAATGCTGAATATTCCAGAAACCTTTGAATTTGTTGACGAACGAGTTTACGGGTTGGCAAAGTTCTTTTTTTTGCGGCTGAAAAATATTTAAAAATCTTGATAAAATTTAAAGGTTGGTGCTAATATTTCTCTCGTTTTAGGAGAATAAAATGAGTGGTGTTAAAAATTTGGATTTACAAAAACAAATCAATGATATTGATACAGAACTGTATACCCTGCTTATGAAAAGAACAGAGTTAGTTAAACAACAACCGGAAAATGCTGTTGAAAACACTCTGGGAAAAGAAGCCGCCATTATTAAAATGCTCTTAAAAAACCATAAGAGTGATTTTCCTGAGTATGTACTGGCCAAAATTTGGCGAGAGATTTTGAGTGCCAGTGCCGGCTTGAAAGAGAAGTTAAAAATATCGGTCTTTGCAAAAGATGACGATGATGCCCTGATTCGAATTGTTCAGGAACATTTCGGCAGTTATATTGATTATGTTACCTATAATTCTTTTGGGGCGGTTATGAATGAACTCAGCTCTCATAACACCTGTTTGGCGGTCATTCCTTGTGATAATGCTGATGTAAATGCCAAGCCTTGGTGGGTGGGATTTTCGGCTGATACGACAGATAACCTGAGAATTGTTGCCAAACTTCCGTTCCTTCGTAATAAGGAAGACAAAGATTGTGATGAAGCCTATGTGGTGGCTCTCTCCCCGACGGATCAGAGCGGTTCGGACATCAGCCTGATTAATGTCGAAACTCACAAAGATATCAGTGCATCCACCGTGGTAGATAATCTGGAAAAATCCGGTTTTAGCGAGGCAAAGGTTGTGTTGGTCGCTAATGTCGATGATGAAACCAAGTTTTGTTTGGTGGAAGTAAACGGATATATAACTTCGGATAAAATCTGTTTCCAAAATGCCGAAAAAATAGAAATATTTAAAACCGTTAATATTGTCGGAACTTACGCCAAACCGATTGTTTTATAGCTTTTTTACCGGAATATTTTCAATCAGAACTTCTCCGGAATTAAAGTTTATCGGAGTGGTAATCGTATCATATTGATCGTCTTTTCTGAGCTTAAAGGCTTTGTTGTTCAACAATATTTTAACCACAAAAGCTCCCTTGCGGTCAATCAAATTATCTTTTTCCAACAAATCAAGCGTTTCGATAAAAGCTTTGGATGATGTCATCAGATGCAAATTCGGCTCCAATTTTTCATTGAAATACACATCTCCCCGAGCCACCATAAGCAACGGATTCCAATTGACAATCAGTCTTTTAATGTCAATCATTCCGCCTGAATGCAACCATTCGTCAATACTTTCCCGATAAGTCTCGGCAGGTTGCATTTTTCCGGCGATGTTGGCATGTATGTAAACCCTGAAAATATCCTTATCCAACGGCAGATTAACATTCTCGGCAAGGCGAATATTTTTGATGTTTATTTTACTTTCAAAAAACGGATTAAGTTTGATGTCATCCTCAGAATCCAGTTTTTGAGCTGAAATATTCAGATATTCTGCTGATAAAATTCCTGAAATTTGAAAATCTTTGGCAGAAATATTCAGGTCTCGAATGCCGCCCTCGTCAAGTTCAATATTGGTTGTTAATTTCGGCGTCAAAAGTTGATAAATATCTAATCCTTTTTGAAACATAAACTCTGAACCGAAAGAAAGTTTCAGGTGTTGAGAGCTGAACAGTGCCGAACCCATTTTTAGTTCAGGAATTTGCCATTCGTAGTAATTTCTTCCGTCTAAAGAGTATATCTTCAAGTTTTTGACGGTCAGAATGTTAAATGGAGAAAATTGATTAAATTGTAAATCATCATAAGCGAAGTCATACCCGATTTCGGATAATGATTTTTCAAACTTGACGATTTCCTGCTTAAGAAGAGAGATTGTATAACCGCGAACAAACCAAAAAATCAACAAAGACAAAGCAATAAATCCGCTAATGACGGCGGAAAGCAATAATGTCCCGTTAAATGGGAGCTTATGAGACGAAGCAGAAAGATTTTCAGGGGTGTCTTCAATCACGGTAAATCTCCTTTTTATCCCAATTTTTTGCGGGTATAAGGATAATTTTTTATGGTTTCTTCATTGAGTTCTTTACATTTTGCTTCAATACGTTTTTCCAACTCTTCCATAAACTCTTTTTTATCAAGGTTGGTTGGCATCGGTTCCATAAACTCAATAATAACTTTTCCGGGATACCGCATGAAAGAAGCTTTTTCCCAGAAAAAACCCGTGTTCAGAGCAACAGGGATGACCGGCACGTTCAAATTCTGAGCAATAAACAAAAGTCCCGGCTTGTATCCTCTAACGGTTCCCGGTTTAACACGGGTTCCTTCCGGAAAGATGATAATCGGACGTCCGTTTTGCATTCTGTCTTTAGCTTCTTTGAGCATATTTTTCATAGCGGCACCTCCGGCGGAACGATCCACGGGAATCATGCCGTAGAAATATTGAGCCCAACCGAAAATAGGAATATAAGTCAACTCTTTTTTTAACACAAATACCAGTTTGGTTATGTAAGAAGAAAGACAGTAAGTTTCCAAAGCCGATTCGTGTTTTGAGGCATAGAGAACACCTTCTTGCTTCATGTATTCTTTGCCTCGGATTTCAATCTCCAGTCCGACAATGATTTTTAAGCACCGTAAAATGAACGGCATAAATCCATAGTTCCAGAGCTTAATAGTGGCTTTTCGATTGAAGATACCGACAATAGATGTAATAACACAACCCAAAGCCAATGTAGAATAAGCGATGATGTTAAAAATAAGTGAGCGAATAAAAATCATTTTACAATCCTGATATTAAGTTGGTTTTTACATAAACAAACAAAAATTTATTATATTCCGAAGCGACCAGAAGAAAAGAACCGAAATTTTTCCACCATTGAGCCGAAACTTTTTCTGAATATACAGGATGAATAATGATTTTCAAGTTTTTATTCAAAGCCCGAAATTCTTGCACACTTCTCGGCAAGTGATAATTGGATGTTACCAAACGAATAGACTGAATATTGTTTCGCTTAATCCAGTCAGTTGCTTCAATAGCGTTTTCCACGGTATTTTGCGATTTATCTTCAATCTCGATTTCCGGTTTTCCGGTCAGGATAACGGCATTCAGTTTCTCAATATCTTTCCGGGGAATATCCTTCTGTACGCCGGAAATTAACAAACGTGGGGCTAACCCTTGGTTTAATAATTTAACTGCCGCGGAGATTCGGTTTCTTCCGCCGGTCAGTGCGATAATGGCATCTGTTTTTGTTTGGTTGTCTTTGGGATAAGAGTTAATTGTCCGGCTAAACAGAACAAAACCTGCCGACCAGAGGACAAACAAACAAATAAGCAAATAACAGAATAGTTTCTTCATTGGTTTACATCATTTTTTCTAAGGTGCGTTTAACGGTGTAATATGCCGTAATCATAGCAATAATTGCGGCAAAAGCCGGCAGACTCAAAATCCCCAGCCAATCACTGACTGAAAGTCGTGCTTCACTGATAATGCCTCCTTCAATTTGTTCCGCAAGTCTGGAAATCATAAAAATTGTCGGAACAGCCAACATAAGGCCGATAATACCGCCGATAAGTCCCAAAATCCCTATATGTTTGGCATATTGTTGGGCAATATAAGCATCTTTGGCTCCGAGAGTGTGCAGAATTTCAATAATATACTGGTGCAATCCAAGGCTTGTCCGTGTGCTGTAAGTAATTGCTCCGGAAGTAACGGCAATTACCAAAACTAAAACGGTCAGAGCCAACATTTTCAAGCCGTCGGCAAATTTAATCAGCTTGTTGAGCCAAAGTTTATGGTTGTCCACTGTTGCCAAAGGAGAGGCTTCAGCCAACTTTTCGGCCAGTTTTACAAAATCAGGCTCGGTGTCAGCCTTCAGTTTAACATCAAGAATTCTCGGTATTGGTAGTTTTTTTAACTCAATTCCGTCTCCCAACCAAGGCTGAATAAGCTTTTGCAATTGTTTATCCGTCAGCGGGGTAACGCTTTCCACTTCAGGAAGAGATTGCAAAACTTCAAGGGCTTTTTGCTGATGTTCCAGTGTTTCTGTTTGAGCTTTTTGCATATTGGCGTCATTAACCGGCATAATCTGAACGGTCAGCGAACCGAGAATACTTTCATTCCAAGTAACCAACATGGAATTAATGGCAAGAACTCCGGCAAGCGTAACCGCAAAAAGAAAAACGGCAATGCAAATCATAACTTGCAGAAACAGGCTGGAACTGTCATCTTTCAACGGAAGTTCCTGTTTGCGGCTGATAAGCGTTTTATTGACCATCAGAACCTCCTGCATTTCTGAGTGAAGAAGCCGGATATAAAATTCTTAAGTTCCGATTCTGCAAATGAAGACAAGGATAAGCAAAATCGGCAATCAGCTTTTCACTGTGAGTGGCAATAACAACGGTTGTGCCGAGTTTGTTGAGCTCAACAAAGAGCTTCATCAGTTTAGGCGCAATATCATTATCAACGTTTCCGGTCGGTTCGTCGGCCAAAAGCAAATCCGGACGGTTAATAACGGCTCTGGCAATAGCGATACGCTGTTTCTCGCCGCCGGAGAGCGTGGCCGGAGTCGCAAGAATGTGTTTATCCAGTTCGACCCATTGCAGAAGCTCCGTAACGCGTTTTTTTACTTCTCGTTCATCCATGCCGCAAACTCTCAGCGGCAGGGCAACATTGTCAAAAGCGGAAAGGTGGTCGAGCAGGCGGAAATCCTGAAACACAACCCCAATCTTGCGGCGGAGCATAGACAAACTATCTCTGTTGGT
>CAZFRT010000055.1:0-9332 GCA_964521455.1 uncultured Azospirillum sp. | reverse complement strand
AGATTATCAGACAAAACCTGCTCCATATATTGCCAGACCTTCAGGACAAAGGCCTGTAGTTAAAAATTATTCTTGAGTTGTGTTCTGAGCAACAACTTCTCTTTTATCATACTGTCCGCATTTAGGGCAAACATTATGAGGTCTTTTCAACTCACCGCAGTTAGGGCATTCCATATAAGAATTGCTCTTCAATGCATCATGAGAACGACGCATATTACGGCGGGATTGAGATGTTTTATGTTTTGGTGTAGCCATTTTCTTATACTCTATTGTTTATTATTAACCAATTTCTAAACGCCATTAATAGCCTATTTCATTTTTAAAATCAACTAATAAATGGCATAGAGAAAGCTTTTAGAGACCTTTTATATAAAATTTTATTATTTTGCAAGCATAATTTTTTATTTTTTAAGCTTTGCCAAGACGCTGAACGGATTTAATGCCTGAGTGTCGGCTTCATCAAACTCGGATTTATAGCTGAAAACTTCCCCTTCCTGTCTCGGATTATCTTCCATAATCAAAGCCAGTTGTTCAATCGCAACATCACCCAAATCCAGTTTTCCGTTTAAGATAATCTCCGGAGCTTCATCGTTAAAATCCAGTTCCAACTCCTTAATTTCTTTATAAGTCGCTTTTGTGTCATAAACAGAAGAAAATTCCGTTTCATATTTTTTGGTAAAATATTCGAGACTGATAACACTTTGCAATTCCAATTCCGCAGAAACTTTTCCGCCAACGTCAAGTCTGTGTTCTTTTTTATTCAGTTTCAAACAAATATCCGCCGAAAAAGATTTAACGCCCGGAACCTGCAGAATCTCTTTTAAGTATTCCAAATCTTTATTCTCCGCCTTAAGATGGTATTTTTTTTCGTTGGCAGACAAATCATCTATCGTTACCGGATAAGAAAAAAGATTTTGCATTAATAAATTCCTTATGTTATATGTTTTAACGATAGTAATGATATAATGTTAAGGATAGAGAGATGTCAATAAACAAAAGTATTTTTTTAAGCCTGTTTGTCGCATTAACAACCTCATGCTCTCAGGACATGTTCATTACTCACAACGGCAACATGCCGATTAACGAAAGAATCTCCCAAGTCACAGAAGGACAATCCAAAACTCAAGTTCAAAACATCCTCGGTACACCGTCTTCCATTGTTTCTTTGGATGAAAACACATGGATTTATATGTCTTCAGATATTAAAAGAGTTGCTTTTTTTAAACCGGAAGAAGTCAACCGCGATGTTCTGACAATTAAGTTCAACAATAAAGACGAAGTGCAAGAGATTCAAAGAATGACCAAAGTTAACGGTAAAGAAATTACAATCAGCGAAGATAAAACCGTAACTGTCGGTCATCAACCGGGATTTTTTGAAAGATTCTTCGGCGGCGTTACCCAATTCCTGCCTTTAGGCGGTAATGATCCGAAGGCTCTTTAATCATGTTTAATCTATTTATTTTTGTTTTTTCTTTTTAGGCATTGATTCCGGATCGACTAAGCCACCCGAAATTACAAATTTAATTCCGTCTTCCACACTCATATTCAGCTCTATAGTGTCTTTTTTCGGTACAAAAATCAAAAAACCTGATGTTGGGTTTGGCGTGGTCGGAATAAAGATATTCAGCATTTTGTCGTTTATTTTTTCGGCTACTTCACCACCCGTTTCCGTGCTGACAAAACCAAGAATCCAAATACCCTTTCTCGGATATTCAAGTATAACAACTTTTGAGAAAGCCTGATTTTTACTGGAAAGAAACGTTTCAAACACTTGTTTCAGCAATGAATAAACACTTGAGATAAACGGCATTTTATAAACAATCCATTCTCCCAGCTTCAAGAAGAATTTTCCAAGGAAACCGGCGGCAAACATCCCGATCAGAATCAGCAACAGAACAAGAAGAATCACGCCGAGCCCCGGAATACTGAACGGCAGCTGCTCATCTATCCGTTCTCTGAGTTGCGGAGGAATCATCCTGTTCACACTGCGGTCGATAAAGAAAATCAGTTTATAGGCGATATAAAACGTGATGGCGACCGGTGCCGTTACCAAAATACCCGTAAAGAAGTAGGCTCTGATTTTTGAACCTAATTTCATAAAGACGGCTTTTTCCCGCTCCAAACGGATTTTTTTGATATTTTTTGCTCGACGTTTGACATTCTTTTTAATCATTACTAACCCTCATCGCATCATCAATTATAAACTGCACGGAATTTCGTCCCAGCCAATTATCTTTTCGCAACACACCGACAATATCAAAACTGTCGCCCCGACTGTTCAGCATAGCCTTTCCCAGTTCCGTGTCTGCAATACGGAACGCCATGGCTTTAAGATTTCCACCGTTTCCGGAACTCAGAAAACATCTGACATGACCGCTGCCGACAATACTCGGCTTGTTGATTCTTACACGGCGGAGAACAAGTTTGGGTTCACTGTTTCCGGAACCGAAAGGCTCAAGCAGTTCAAACTTATCCGCTAATTCGGTTGTTGCTCCGGCCAAATCCAAACTTCCGTCCACTTCTATAATCGGAGAGATTTCCTCATTTCCGACTTTAGAGAGAACATATTCCCCCACAAACTTCTTAAATTCAGGTATCTTGTCTTCCGTCAAAGAGAATCCCGCGGCCATTGTATGTCCGCCACCTTTGGTAATAAGCCCTTGCTCCTTGGCCGAAATAATCAAACTCCCTAAATCTATTCCCGGAACGGAACGGGCGGAACCTTTGACTTCATCATTTTCAACGGACATAACAAAAGACGGAACATTATATCGTTCCTTTAATTTTCCGGCCACAATGCCGATAACCCCCTGGTGCCAATCCTTTCCGGCGACAAAAGCTATCGGATACTCCTGAGGAGCTCCTTCCAACATTTCAATCGCATTCAGAAGGACATATCCTTCAATTTCCTTCCGCTGATCGTTAAACTGGTTCAGTTTGTCTGCTAATTGAACAGCATTAAACTCATCTTTCACACAAAGCAGCTTATTTCCCAGAGAAGACTCTCCGACACGCCCGCAAGCATTAATTCTGGGACCGAGAACATAACCAAGGTGAAAAGCATTAGGGGCTTCAGAAATGCCTGATTTATCAATCAAGGCTTTTAAGCCCGGATTGTTTCGCAGCGACATAATTTTGAGCCCTTGCCTTACAAACGCCCGATTTAATCCCAGAAGAGGAACAACATCGCATACCGTCCCTAAAGCCACCAAATCCAACCACTGCATCAGGTTAGGCTCTTTTTTGACATTAAAGAAACCTTGTTTCCGCAATTCCCGATTAACGGCAACAATCGTACAAAAGACCACTCCTACCGCCGCCATATATTTTAAATACGGATAATCATTTTCTTCATCCAGACGCTTCGGATTAACCACGGCATAGACATCCGGCAGACGGACTTCCGCCTCGTGGTGATCCAAAACAATAACCTCAATGTTTTTGGTTTTAGCATAGTCAAAAACTTCAAAAGCCGTTGTGCCGCAATCTACCGTAATGACTAACTCGACACCTTGTGCCGAAAATTCATCAAACGCCTGACGGCTCGGACCATAACCTTCATCCCGCTCAGGAATATGCACCAACGGTTCAATGCCGACACTTTCCAAGAACAAACGCAAAACCGAAGATGACGTGGCTCCGTCAACATCATAGTCGCCGATAATCGCCATTTTTCTGCCGGACATGATTGCTTCGGCAATTTTTTTGCTGGCTTTGTCAACATCTTTCAGACAAGAAGGATCCGGCATCAGATTTTGGAGCTTCGGCTCAATAAAATTTGGAACATCATCTATCTCAACACCGCGAGCAGAAATTATTCTGGAAATAATTGAAGGCAGAGCATAGCGTTGTGCTATGAGCTCTGCTTTTCTTTCATCTCCGGAAGACCACTTCCAGATATTGCCGTTTAAAGATTTCTTATTTTCAAAATCAAAAGCCAACTAAGGAATCCTTATTTTTCAGAAAACTAGTAACTGATATAAACCTCAGCCCGACGATTTAATCTTTCACCTTCAGGCATAACTTCCTGATAAGCAGGAGCCGTATCAGACAAAGCCTCAACCTGAATTTGTTTAGCCGGAACACCTGCCCGTCTCAAAGCTTGAGCAACACTTTCAGCTCTTTGCAAAGAGATGTTGAAGTTGGCTAATTTGTGGCTGACGGCATCCGTATTGCGGGTGCGGCTGGAAGCATAACCATAAATATTGACGATAGCGTTCTTTTGTTTAGCCAGCTTGGCAATATTACGAATCTGAGTATTATATTTTCCGCTCAACACAGAACTTCCGTTGTCAAAATAAAATGTTTCCATACGATAGCTGACGCTCGGTACCGTTTCTTCTTCAGCAGAAGAATATTTCTTTTCAGAATCTTTATTACCAAAGAGTTCCGGAAAATCTTTTTGCGTCCGATCCAAAACTTCTTCATCATCATCAAAAGATGAATCTGCTTTTTTTACCGGTTTGGTTTTTGCTGCTTCAACTTTATCCTCAGCTGGAATTTCATCCCCTTCATAAGCGGCGTTTTTTTGGTCGGAAGCAAGGGATTTGCTTTCTTTCAAAACTGTTTTTTCGCCTTCCACGGTACTTTCATCGCCATCGACGAGTTCCGGAAACGGAGCGTTGGCACAACCGCCGAGCAGGAACAAAACACCCAAAACACTATATACAATCTTATTATTTCTGAACAAAAACATTTATCAGGCCCTTAAAATGATAATTACGCGTATTTCATAACTTTTATATTGATATAATATTAAACAAGATAACACAAGGGATAAAAAACAGATAAGAACAAAAAATATTTGCTTTCTTCTTTTTATGTTTTATACTTGGCAAGTACAACATTTTCAAGGAACACCCATGGGTACATCCGCAACACAATCTGCTATTGAAGTCGCTTACTGGTTTTTTGATCAGGCCGAGAAAGATGGTTTATACATTGAAGATGAGAGATTACAGCACCTGCTTGTTTTATCCCAAGTTCATTATGCCGTTTCTTATAATATGGAAATGCTGATGCCGAGCTTGTTCGTTTGCGAGAATTCCGGTTTTGTGGAACCGACCCTTAAACTTATTTTTGCACAGGGGCGGCCGTTTATGCCTCAGGCAAAACTCTCTGCCAAAGTTATCGCTTTTCTTAAGGAAATTTGGAAAAAATACGGCAAACTCCCGTTGCGGGATTTAACCCGCATAGTTAAAGAAACCCCTGCTTACAGGCAAACATATATAGCGGGAGCAAAAAACATTGTACAGTTTAATTCTCTTATTGAAAAATTTATAACTCATAGTAATATAGAAAAAAATAATAATGCTTATTCGGACAGCCGCAAGAAAGTCTTACTTTCACAAAACGGTCCGGTTGTAGTTTCAAAATGGCAGCCGAGAAAAGTTGCCGAAAACACCTCTAAAGGAGAAAAAAATGTTTAAGTTCGTAAAAATATTTCTGGCTGTTTTATTAATTGCCGGTTGTTCTAAAAATGATGACGCCGCTAAAGAAGCCAATATGATTATCACAACCGCCAACGGCGATGTCAAATATGTGGTTGAAGAGGCTCAAACCCCTGACGAATTGCAAAAAGGACTTATGTTCCGTGACAGTCTTCCTGAAAACGGCGGTATGATTTTTGATTTGACCAATGTTCAAAATGTTGCCATGTGGATGAAAAACACCAAAATTCCTTTGGATATGATTTTCTTAGATACTGACGGAACCATCAACTGGATTTTTGAAAATGCTACTCCGTTGTCCGAAGACTACATCATTCCTCCGGTTGCTCCGGCAGTCGTGATTGAAGTCAATGGCGGTGATATTCAAAAACACGGTATTAAAATCGGCGATGTCGTTAAACATAAGTTTTTGAATAATTTCTCTGAGCAAGTTCCAGAAGCAGCCGCTCCGGTTGTCGAAGAAACCGTTGCTGCAGAAAATACGGAAGAAGCTCCTGCTCCGGAAATTGCTATTGAAACTTCGGCAGAATCTGCTCCGGAAACAACAGAGACTCCGGCTAATTAGTCCTTAATTCAGGTAAAAAAATCCCTCTCAACTGAGAGGGATTTTTTTATGCTTAATCAATCAATTCGACTTTGATATTTTTCTTATAAAATTCCAATAACTTGTGGATAGCCGTAGGAGTGATACCTTTTCCAAGTTCTATGCGGTCTATCGTTTTTTCTGAAAGCCCTGTTTGACGCTGCATTGAGGCAAGCCGAAATCCTCTTTTTCGTCGCTCTTCCCAAAGAGCAAATCCTAATTGTCGGGCGATTGTTTTATTACAATTTATACTCATTTCTTTCAAACTCCTTAATTTTGTTTCTAGTTAAACAAAACCGCCTTAAAATTTTTAAGGCGGGGAACGCTAAGTAAAAAAGCAATATTATTGCTTTTTTATCTGCAAGTTCTTTGGAACATCTTAATGAGTGAGAGAAATGACAATGAACGAAACGAATTTAGATGCCAAAGGAGCAACTGTGAAAAAAGCCTTATATCCCCCTTAGGAACATAAGTTCACTGCGGTAGCTGTCGCTTACCTGGCTCACTAATGTTTTCTAAGAGTTTGCAGACAAAAAGCACCTTTCTTAGGTGCTTTTTACTTAGCACTCCCCATAAAGGAGTTGTTCTTTTTACTTCGAGGAGCTCTGACACTCCGCAGTTCACCTCTGAACTGCAAAAAAGATGATAAAGCATAAAGATTAATTTGCAATTAAAAATCTTTAAATTTTTACGCTCAGTAAAATTAGAAAAAACTTATTCTAAAAACGATAATTGATGCCGGCGGCATAGGCCACACTATCCGGATTTTTTATATAATAGCGGAATTCACCGAAAAATCCTAAACCGTCAGATAACGTATAAGCTCCATACGCTTTCCACATCACATAATCTCTTTTATCCCGCCGAGCTTTGAAAGAGAGTGTTTTTTCATTATCTTGAGCATAAAATGAATCATAAGGATCACTAAATACTCTACTGAATTCCGGCCCAATTTTTAAATTATAATGATTGGAATAATTATCCGTACCTTTAATTCCCAAATAGAAATCGACAAGACCGTACCATAAAAAGCCGTCGTTTGATGGCATTTGATACAAACCGTCGTTTATTTTACCTCTCTTTATACCCAAGCCGTTAAATTCCGCTACCGGCTGAAAATAAACCGCACTTTTCTGGAAAATTTTACTGACAGAGTTTTCCAAACCGTAATACCAATTTTCAGATGTGTCTTTATATGTACCACTTTGCGAACGTCGCTTGAGTTCCGTCGTTCCGTATCCGAGATATGTTCGGGTCAACACCCTTAATTGTTCTTCATTGTCATTATAAACGACATAGGCCACCGCCTGAGCATTGTCTTCCCGCTGTTCCAACCCGTTGGTATAATCGCCGTCATATTTGGAAAAAATCCCGCCACCGCCAAGGCGAACATTACCATTATAAAAAGCTTTGTCAGACAATAAATAAAAACTTCCGGAATCTTGCTTATATCCATAATTGCTTTTTGAACTTTTATTGCGTTTATAATCATATTCAAAGCCGCTCATTACTCGATATTTTTTATTCCAATCGCCATAACCCATGGCATTTTTTGCCGCACGGGAAGTGTTTTTGAACAAATTATACTGAAGTTTGGCAACGTTGGGATAAAATCGAGATACAGACTGATTGTCCTCATCCAAAGTATGAGCATAGTTATCCGTTGCCAAAGCCGGACCAAAATATCTATAATTGGCAAACGTATAATAACCTGTTTCTTCCGAAGCCCAGGCTCCCGATGAGAAACACAGGACAGATATTGAACATAAAATTTTCTTAAAATTCAACATCCGGCTCCAATCCATGCTCTCTTAAAGTTTGCAAAATTTCAGCCAGATATAAGCGTTCCTGATAATGAATCGCTCCGTCTGAAATGCTGATTTTTACGGCTTCCTGCATAATATCTTCAGCCTCTTCCGGCGTTTTGGACTTTAAGTTATCCAATGCTCTGTAAAAGTCGTCCTCATTCGGTTTCAAAGCTTTCAGATAAGAAGTTATATACTGCTCACTCAAAACACCGGTTTCAGGTTTGTGAGCGTTGATAAAATCGTGAATGGCTTTGGTTTTGACATTGGTAAAATTCAGATTGCATTTTGCCATAAAGGTCAAGATAACCAAATCATCCCTTATTTCTTCCAAATGACGGAAATCTGCATTATTTTCTTCCGGTATTTGATTATGTTTTTTCTCTTTTAAGGAAAGATAATCTTCTAAAAAAGTTTTGGCGTCTCGATAATATTTTTCAGTGGTTAAATCCAACAAATCATGAACAAACACACCGTCTATTACCTGAGATTTCTTTTTACGATAAAAATAGAGGTCAAAAAAGATAATGTCATTTTTTTTCCAGACACGTTTTATTGCCACATTTTCCTCTATCAGCCTGTTCTGATGAACAATATGCACCAACATATTATAAAAAGATATATTAGATGAGTTTTCGGACATAACTTTCCTTCATTTCAGTTCGTATTTTATTATGACGGAAAGTTTTTAATTTTCGGTTACTATTGGGGAAGCATATCTACTAATTTAGCTACATAATTTTTGATTGTTTCCACTCTGACTTTGTAGCTTTCCAGATTTTTTTCAATAAACAATTTTTGATCCGGACGGATTTTAACGGATCCAAACTGTTTAGCGATAAAGTCTATCAGTTTCTCCGGTGCGGCAAACGTATTGTTACGGAAGGCAATCAAAATTCCTTTACTTCCGGCATCAACCTTTTCAACATTAGCTTTACGGCAAAGTTGCTTAATTTCTACCGTTTTTAAAAGGTTATCAACCTCTTCCGGAAGAGCTCCGAAGCGATCAATCAACTCTTCTTTAATATCCAGAAGGCCGTTAATATCCTGAATTTCACTGATACGCTTATATAATCCCAAACGGACACCTAAATCACGGACATAGCTTTCCGGTATCATAATCGGGATACCAGTGGTAATTTGTGGAGCCCAATCTTCAAGCTTATTTTCTTTTTCATCCTGTCCGCCGGCTTTCATCCGCATAATTTCTTCTTCAAGCATGTGTTGGTACAATGCGATACCCACTTCCTTAATATGTCCGGACTGCTCCTCTCCCAGAATATTCCCGGAACCTCGGATATCCATATCGTGGCTGGCCAGAGAAAATCCTGCACCCAAAGTATCCAATGCTTGAAGAATATTTAAGCGACGTTCTGCAATCGGTTTCAAATTCTTTTGTTTCGGAACGGTAAAATAACAATATCCCCTTACCTTTCCTCTTCCGACACGTCCTTTCAGCTGATACAGTTGAGCCAGACCAAACATATCGGAACG
>CAZFRT010000054.1:0-9342 GCA_964521455.1 uncultured Azospirillum sp. | reverse complement strand
GCTTGTGCGTTTTTGAATTTCTTTTCATATTCGGATAAAAGCTTTTGAGCGTCGTCCTGAAGGGTGGCCGCATCGTGAATACGGTTGGTTATGTTGTCTATTCTTTTGGTTAGCATAGAGTGGACTATTTTTCCGATCGGTTTGGCTAAAGCGAGAACTACCAGAACAAAGGCCAATCCGACCCAAAATTCCGGATTTTGGTAAAAAGTTCCATGTCCGTGAATGTTTTCAGAGGTTTTCTCTATAATTTCAGAAACGTTTTCCGCAGCGTTGAGTACGGCACTTTGAGTTGCGTCGATAATGTCGTTTCCGGTAATGTTGGTGTCTGTCGTCATTATTGTACCTCAGCATCTTTTATTGCTGTTTTGATGTCGGCTTTGGTAATTCCCTCAATGCCGATTTTTTTGACAATATCCAAAGCCAGTTCTTCAGAGATGCTTTTTACTTTGTTTAAAGCGTCTTTTCGGCTTTGTTCAATTTCAGCTTCTCCTTCTATGATTTTTTTATGAAGGCGAAGCTCCAAATCTTTTTGTTTCTTTTCAACAAGAGCGTTGAGTTCGTTTTGAGTTTCGGCTAAAGAACGGTTGGCTTTTTGGGTAGCTTCGGCCAATGCGTCCTGATATTTTTTCAGAGCTTCTTCGGCTTGAAGTTTTATTTGATATGCTTTGTTAAGATAACCATCAATTTTTCTTTGTCTTTGTTCCAATATATCTGCAATTTTAGGGATAATTATTTTAGACATGATAAATAACATCGTAAAAAAGCAAATACACAACCAAAAAAGCTGCGACGCGAATGTGGAAGTATCTAACTGAGGCATATTTTTATCCTTTTATTTTAACCGAATCCTCAGACAGTGAGACTGGCTCACTATCTGAAGCGGTTTTAATGAGTTTTAGTTTCCCGTAAGCATTACGAGTGCGATAACCAAGGCATAAAGTGCAATAGCCTCAACAGCCGCAAAACCGGCCCAGCCATAAATATCGACGTCTTTTTTTACCTGAGGATTGCGTCCTACCGTAGAAATGATTGTTGTCCAAACTTGAGACACACCCCAAGCAGCGACCATCATAGAGAGAGCACACATACCGGCTCCGAGATAAGCCATAGGTTCCATAATTTTCTTCCTTTTCAAAATTTAAGTTCAAAACTAAACTTTAGTTTATGAGCCATTGTTAATCCAACATAATTATATTTTAGTGACTATGTATGGCGTCACTGAGATAAATACAGCTTAAAACTGTATAAATGAATGCTTGCAGCAGAGCGATAAAAATTTCGAATACGACAATGCACCCGTCAAATACCAGAGGTACGATACCGCCGATACCTAATGCCAGAATGAATCCGGCAATAATTTTGAGCATGATGTGTCCGACCGTCATATTGGCGACAAGACGAACTGTCAGGCTGAAAGGTTTTGATAAAAATGAAATTGTTTCAATCGGAATAATGAGTGGAGCCAAGGCTGCCGGAATTCCTTTAGGTAAAAAGGTTCTCAAATATCCCCATTTTTTCTTTTTAATGCCGATGCAGACATTAAACAACAAAGCGATAACAGATAAGCCGCCGACGGCTGCCAAATGTGAGGTGTAAGTGAAGGCGTACGGAAACAAACCGAGCATATTACCGAAAGCGACAAAGAGAAACAGCGTGAAAATAAAGGAGAAATATTTCAAACCTTCAATTCCGACGTTTTCTTTAATCAGTGAAGAAATAAATTCATATATGGTTTCGGGGATAGACTGCGACACGGACGGAACGATTGTTCTCTTTCTCAGGCAGAATGCGAAAATCAGCGTGGAAAGCACCACGGTTATTACCATAAATAAGGCGGAATTGGTAAAGGATACGTCAATATTACCTATTTTCAGCGGGATAATAGGTTTGACGCTAAATTGTTCCATTGGATTGGACAATGTTGTTACTCCTTGTTTGTTTCTTCACTTTTTACAAATCTGTAAATGTTTAAGAAACCTGCGATACCGCCAAAAAACAAGAATATTATCAGGAGCAAAGGTCGGGTATCAAATATTTTATCAAGTACATAGCCGAGGGCTGCTCCGACAATAACTCCCGAAACTAATTCCGTTCCGACTCTGAATCCTGTTTTAGTTGCGTAAGCAAACTGAGATTCCGGTTTATCTTTTCTGGTTTTAGCTTCTTTGGCTTTAAGCTTCTTGATACGATCATCAATCCGCTTTATGTCTTCAGGAATCTTATCCATTGTTCTCACTATATATGATAAAATATTACCGACTTATTAAAACTTTTCAGTTTTTTAATCTTTTTTCAAGAAGATTTTTCAGAGCCTGATAACTTGGAGCTCCGTGAATGACTTCGTTGCCTTCATCAGAAACAATTAAAAAGGCCGGTGTTCCTTGAATTTTTAGTTTTTCAATAGCTTCTTGGCGTCCTTCGACGATTTCCTTGGCGATTTTATCGTCTTTCATGCATTCAAGAGCCTTTTCTTTGGTAATGCCATTTAGAGAAGCATATTCAGACAGAAGCTTATCACTGCGTAAAGACAGTCCCCATTCTCTTTGGTTTTTGAAAATTGTATTTAAGAAATCATGGTAGTTTTCTTGCGGAATACATGTGGAAATCATAGCGGCCTGCATGGATTTTTTATCCAAAGGGAAACTGGCGAAAATCAGCTTGACTTTTCCGGTTTTGATGAAGTTTTTTTCCAATTGAGGGAGCGTATCTAAATGAAAATCAGCACAATGAAAACAGCCGAAAGATGAATATTCATAAATGGTTATCGGAGCTTTTTCATCGCCCAAGACATGACCTTTCGGTAAAATGATGTTTACCTGAGGGTCAACTTTGGTGCTGATCTCTCCTGGTACCGGAATATTCTCTTCGCCCTCGGTTGTTTGTTGGGCTTGAGCTGGGTTGACAAGCACAATCTTTCCGTCAGGGGTCATGATGAAACCTTTAAGTTGCAGGTACATTCCTGCACATAAGAAAAATAAGAAAAAGCTTGCGACAAAAGCACTTAATTTTTTTATGGTATTTTCAAATTTCATTGTGTTTACTTCTCATCTTTTTTGTTGTTGTCAAATACACTTTGCCCTAATTTTATTAAAATTTCTTTTAGAGCCGGATTATTTAAATCCTCTGCTAAGTCGTTAATATAATTTTGTTCTTCGGCTGTTACAAGTATTTTGTGTGGTTTACTCTGATTAATTTCTTTAATGTCATCAATAGACAGGTCATTGTTTTGAATGATTTTAAGTCTGGAAACCGCGTTGTAGCCGAAGTATGTGTTGATTTTTTCAATGATAAATTTCTCTCGGTGTTGAATTTCCAGTGCAAAAGCTCCGGTTGGGACACTCAGGCACAGAGTTCCGTTGTTTCTTTCTCCTCGTTTGAAATCTATCCGTTGCGGAAAACTGAACTGAGCCAATTCTTCTCCAGCAATGCTGTTCCAATTGCTTAAAATATCAATCTCAACAAAACCTTTTTTACCCAAAACCTGTTTGACAAGCGGAAGCATGGCTTGTGAGATGCTGGATATGCCGCAAATGCGGTTATCCTGATTTTGAGTGTTTTCCTTTTTCATAATCGGCAAGCTAACATATTGTATCTTAAATATCAACAAGCATTGTCGCTTGATTGACTAATGGCAGGGAATATGGCTATAATCAGCCCAAAATGAAGGAGATTTTTATGGATTTGGGAATGGTTTTGCAAGCGTTGCTTTCTTTGGCTTTTGTAATAGGTTTGCTGTTGGTTACCTTGTGGTTTGTCAAATATTGCGAGGTTAAAGGCGGAAAATGCGGTTTTATGCGGAAGCTCGTTCAAAATCAGCGGCTGAATGTGGTTGAGTTTAAGAGAATCGATACGAAAAATTCATTGGTTTTGATCAGTAAAGATGATAAAGAATATTTGCTTCTGCTCGGGGCTGCTCAAAATCTTGTTTTAGAAAACAGCGAAGTTAAAAAGGTAAAAAAATAAATGTTTAAAAAATTTGGTGTTTTGTTTGGTTTGTTTGTTTTCTGCGGGGTTCTTTGGGCTGATACGGCAATGGCTCAGAGCCTGACTCTGAATGTGGGGGAGGCCTCTCCGACGGGTTCGGTAACAGCACGAATCTTTAATGTTATTTTGATGATAACGGTGTTGTCGATTGCTCCAAGCATTTTGGTGATGATGACTTCCTTTACCCGTATTATCGTTGTGTTCTCCATTACCCGCAGTGCGTTGGCAACTCAGGCAACTCCTCCGAATATGGTTTTGCTTTCTCTGGCATTGTTTTTGACCTTCTTTATCATGTCTCCGGTCTTGGAAAAGTCCTGGGAAGAAGGGGTTAAGCCGATGTATGAGGAAAAGGTGGAAATTGAAGAAGGTTTAGAAAAAGCCATCGCCCCTCTGAAAGAATTTATGGTTCGTAATACGCGGGAGAAGGATTTGCTGTTGTTTTCGGATTTGGCTAAAGAGAAGCCGGCGGAAAGTGTTGCCGATACATCGTTAAAAGTGGCAGTACCAGCGTTTATGATTAGTGAATTGCGGCGGGCGTTTGAAATCGGTTTCTTAATCTTTGTGCCGTTTTTAATTATAGACATGGTAATTGCTTCCGTTCTGATGTCTATGGGTATGATGATGTTGCCCCCGACAGTTCTTGCACTTCCTTTCAAAGTGATTTTCTTTGTTTTAGTGGACGGTTGGTATGTATTGGCTGGGTCGTTGGTTCACTCTTTCCATTAAAAACCTCGTTCTATTGGAAACTAATACAAAACTTGCGGATAAAAGATTTTTCACGTATCAGGTTATACGCTAAAAAAATTTTTTTCCTTAGTTTTTATTATTTTCCGAATATAACGAGGTTTTTTGAGTGTTCTATTGGAAACTAATACAGAACTTGCGGATAAAAGATTTTTTACTATTACATTTTTTCGCATAAAAAAAGGGTGGTGCACGAAGCACCGCCCTTTTTTTGAATATTCAGTTGGAACTGTTTAGTTCTTTCCGGAATGGTAAGTGAAGATGCTTCCCTTGTTCAGGTAAACAGTAATCACGCCATTTTCATCCGTGGAGCTGATGCCGTTCATAATCGGCGTCGTTGAGGTATTGATATCAGAACTGTAGTTCTTGATACCCTTGATAACGGCTTCGTTGAAGCTCATGAGCAAGTATTTGTCACCTGAAGTGTTCTTACCGTCATAAGCAAACATTTTTGCACCATTGTCAACTAATACCTCACAAGGGATGAAGTATGTTCCGTTCCAGACAGAGCTTCTGCACTGATCCATGTTTCCACCAATTGTTGATGCGTCGCAGAACCAATCCACTCCGAGGGTAGGGATTACAACCTGCAATCCGTTTTCCTCTCCTGATGCTTTGAACAGGTAGCAGTTGTGGAAAGCCTGGGCATCTTGTGACAGCACGCGGCTGGCTGCAACAAAAGAGTAAGTAGTCTTGTATTGAGGCTGAGGTTCCTCTACGTTCTTGACGAACTTATATACAGTACCTGTTACTTTTGCTGAGGGAGCCTTGGAACCGTAAGAACCGACATAGTTGAAAGTAACCGGGGTCACTTCATAAATCTTGTTGTCGATAGTCTTGTTTTCGGTTGTGCCGAGGTCAACAGATGTGTTTTCAACATTCAGTGTCGGAGTTGTCAGATTGCAGCTTTTGCTCACACCTTCATGGGTGTAGGTGTATGTATACTTGTTGTAAGTACCCGTTACCTTATGGTTGTGGCCATTGTAGGCGACGGGATATTCTTGAGTATATGCAGTTGCACTAACGCGTCCGTTGGTTGTCTTGGTTCCAGCTGCGGGGGTGTTCGAGTGGTTGACATTTCCCTTGCCGAAGTTCACATTATCGCGATACAAATCTCCGACTGTTCCTCCTGTCAGTGTTACAGGCTTTTCAACCGTAACAGTGTCATTGATGAAGGAATTGTCATCGAAAGTAATCTTGATGTAGTGAATATTGTCACCCTTTGTTCCGATCTCCTCAACGCTCTTCAAAACCTTCTTGGTTTCTACATCGCGAAGGTATTGACGAACAGAAGTGGTAACCTTGCAGGTCGGGGTCTGAGAGCCGTAAGTTCCTTTGTAGTTGAAGGTAACGGGGGTTACCTTATATACTTTGTTGTTTACGGTTTCCTCTTTGGACGTTCCCAGCTCGAAGTTGGTATTCTCAACTCTGAGAGACGGAGAAGTGAGGTCACATCCCTTGGTTACACCTTTGTAAGTGTAGGCGTAGTAGTACTTTTCGTACTCACCGGTTATGCTGTGATTGTGATTATCATAGCTTACCGGGTAAGTCTGTTCGTACGGGGTTGTGATAACACGACCGTTCATGGAAGAAGTTTTTTCTGAGGCTTTCTGGCTGTGGTCAACAGTACCTTTGCCAAAGTCAAGATTATCTCTGTTCAGTTCAGCCAAGGTCTTTCCAATCAGAGCAACCGGTTTTTCAACGGTTACTGTGTCGCGATCGAAAGAGCCGTCACTGAAAGTGATGTACATGAAATGCTTGTTGCCTTCAACTTTTACTTCCTTCACGTCGGTAAGGTGTTTCTCCTCGGGGATCAATTCGCTGTAGCGAACGAGCTGTGTAGCATCAGCAACTTCAAAAGCTCCAATGTTCAAACCGTAAGAAATTTCATCGTTGTAAACGTGGTACTTGTCATCGCCGTTATCTACTGTTCCGAAAGTGTAACCGTTTTGGTTGCAGCTAACGTTTCCAGCATAGATATAAGCAGTGAAACCACCTTCAGTATAGACGATGTTGGTTCTTACCTTGTTAGAGACGATAACGTCAAAATCGGCATAGTGGTACGTTTTGTTAAACGCAACGTAATCTCCGGTATGACGGCCGTCGGTAAACGGGGTTGAACTGATGGTATCTGTCTGAGTTGATGTTGCAGTGTATGCTCTTTTCTCGGTGGACTTAATATCTTCGGCGTGTTGCTCTGCCATGTGAAGCACTTCCATCGGAGTGGTTGTGCTGGGAGAGTTGGTGAAGTAGCGAACGAGGTCGTACTTGATGTAATCACCGTCAACACGAATGTTGGTGACATTTAAGCCTGTGAGCTGATCCTGAATGCTTCCTGCCGGTACTTTCAAAGTAACAGTGCTTTCCAAGTCGTAGTTCTTGCGGTTGAACTCCATTGTAACGGGAGAGGTTACCGGAAGAATTTCGAAAGCTCCGTCATTTGTTTGTCTGCCTTCTCTCAAGTGGTCGCTTGAGGGATTGTATTCACGATATTCCATAGTGTGAGCCTTTCCATCGGGATCGGTATAAACGGGAATTTCGTAATGTCCTTCAAAGCGGAAGGAGAAGGTCTGAGCACCGGTCAAAGCAGTGGTCTGGTAGCCTGTCAGGAAGATGTTGGCATTCTCATCGCTTACACGGCTTGTTCCGTCGGCAACCATGCGATAAACGATCTCCTCAACTTCTGTGTAAGTAAAGGATGATACGATTAACTCATAGTCTTCGCTGGCTCTGTGCCAGTTGTAAACGATTGTTTGGATGTCTTCCACCTTCTTTTCAGAACCGTCGCTGAAAACTTCGTAAACTTCCGCATAAGATTTGGAAGTTTCTTCAGTAACGAAATCAAAACCACTGTTTCTGAGTACGTAGCAAACGTGTTCAGGCTCGTTTCCACCGGGGATGTTTCCGCTCTTGCTCTCGGCGAATCTTTTTGTGATGACAACTTCACGTTGGTTGTTATCACCGCTTTCAATCTGGGACAGGATGTGGAATTCTACATCGTAGAGTTTGTATTCTGCACTGTCTTTGACGAAAGTTTTTTCTGCATTCAGATAAGTGTTGATCATCTGCGGGGTGCAGAGATCGTTTTTGGTGATCTTATCGAAAGTCAGAGATTCGGGAGATTTTTGAGAGCTGGTTACAACACCGAAGGTGTAGCCATCGAATGCGTAGGTAGTAAGCTCACCGAGAGAGCCGAGGTCAGTTGAGTTTTCTTCGGGCTTGGTCAGAATACTCTCAATGCTCTTAACGTACTGAGTTCCTTTACCGAGGAAAACGTTGGCGTTGTTGGTTACATTGAAGTATTTGCTCTGGTTCTGAGTTGTGCCGTCGGTGTAAATCAGCTTGGCCTGATACTCCGTGTTTGTTACTGCCCACCATGCGTTTGTACGGTACTTGGGAGCGTATTCATCGCTGATGCCTCTGGTTAAGAGAGCGACGTTTTCGCCATCCCATGTGGTAGATACCGCATTGCATGCGATTTTTTCTACCTTCTCGAGGGTTACCTGCGGGGTCGGAGGTTGGGGGTCTTGTGTTTTGGGGGCGTCGGGACCGTCATAGTCTGAACAGCTTACCATTGCCACTGAAACCACCATCGCGATTGCGAACATGAACATCACGTAGATGTTCTTAATCAATTTTCTTTCCATATGTTTTTTTGTTTTATTATTTTTGAATTTAGAAAGGGGATATATATTGATAGGGATTCACAATCAGATGTTTAAGACTGAATATCCTCCCATAATAACAACTAAATTTATATGATGACATAATTACTTTTTGTCGAATTTTAGAATAGCATATTTGGGAGAATTAGACAAGAAAAATTTGAGGCATATTTCGATTTTTAAAAGAGAAATTTTCAGCTTAACGCGTTGAAAAAAGGCTCTTTCTTGCGAAAGAGCCTTGATGATGTGAAATGCGTTTGTTTTTAGAAAACGTAACGCAGACCGCCGTAGACTTCGTGGGCGTGAATGGAAGCTTCGCCGATGTCGCCCATGTCATAGTAACGATAACCCAAGTCAACGTTAAAGCGGTTGGTAACTTGAGCGGACAAACCACCACCGACAGACCATGTGAAGTTGGTTTCTTCAAAGGAGTCTTTATTGGTGGTTGCACCGTTTAATTTGTTGCTAAAGTTATACTCTAATTCGGTCATACCGATACCGGCGGAAACATACGGGGTAAACCATGTGTATGGAGACAGATCCCAATAAATGTTTGCCATGTAGGAAGTGGATTCAAACTGGGAGTTGATGGAAGCTCCTCTTATAATAGAGGAACGTTTGGTGTCGTCGGTTTCTTCTCTCCAAACATATTCAGCCTCAAAACGGAAGTAACCCCAACGATAACCCAAAGCGGCAGAAAACATCATGGCGTTGTCATCAATTTCGAGCTTTTCATCAGTTGCTTTACTTTCTTTATCGCCGACATTGTGGTTGATGATACCGCCGCGGCCGGCCAAATAAATACCGTCGCAACCGGCAAATGCAGGGGTTGAAAAAGCTGCGATAACAAAAGCGGAGGCAGCCATCAAAAGTTTTTTATTCATAAGTTTGCTCCAAAGTTAGATGAAAATTGTTAAATTTTGTCTAAATTTATACACTAATGTTTTTA
>CAZFRT010000053.1:0-9481 GCA_964521455.1 uncultured Azospirillum sp. | reverse complement strand
GTTCCTTAATCAAATCTTCCGGCACCCCCTGAGCTCCCTGATATTTGCTTCTCGCCGTATCCATATTCATCTGAGCAGAGGAGGAAAACTGTGATTTTGCATCAACATTCAATCCTCTGTATTTTGCCAAAGTGTGTTCTACAGGGCCCCCCGGAGCCATTTGAATAATCATGAAATTTATAACCAGAATACCAAATAAAGTTACAGGTATTAACAGGATTCGTTTAAAGATATAATTTCTCATTTTGAAGCCGCCTCTTGATTTTGTTTTATCCACCAAGTATGGGGTTGAAAGCCGACGTTAAGGGAGGTTTTCGGATGTCCGAATTTGTTTCTGTAAGCGACCCTTTTGTAAGGGGAATACCACTGAGGAATAAGATAATGCTCATTGAGCATAACTCTGTCTAAAGCTCGGACATAAGCGATATAGTCATCTTTGTGTTCGGATTGCACAAGCCCTTTTATCAACTCATCCACCACCGGATTTTTAACACCGATAATGTTGTTGCTTCCCCTTATATCAGCCGCGTTTGAGCCCCAGATTTCAAATTGTTCGTTCCCCGGCATCGGACTGACACCGTAAGAGATAATTGCCATATCAAAATCGAAATTATCTAAACGATTTTTGAAAACACTTACCTCAATGTTTCTAAACGTTGCTTTTATACCGATTTTTTTCAGGTTATCAATAAACGGCAGCATAACTCGTGTGAAAGCACTTCCGTTGGCGGAGTTGCTCAAGACTTCAAATTCCAACGCCTCGCCGGTTTGCAGATTTGTCATAATTCCGTCTTTGAAATCATATCCGGCCTCTTTGAGCAAAGAAACTGCCTGTCGCAGATTTTGTCTTGTTTCCATATAATCTTTATGACCGGGCAGGGAAGGTGCTTTTCCAAAAACACTCTTATCAAGAAGATGTTTGTATTTGTTTAATATTTGCAGTTCTTTTCCTTGCGGAAGTCCGGTGGCTTCCATGCCTGTATTGGTAAAATAACTGTAGATTCGCTGATATTGGTTATAAAAAAGTTTGTCGTTAGCCCAGTCAAAATTAAAGGTTAACGCGATTGCTTCCCGAACTCTTTTATCTTTGAACTTATCTTTGCGAAGATTGAAGGCGAAGTTTTGTAAAATCGCCGGTTGATTATGCGGCATTTCTTCTTTGATGATTTTTCCGCTTTTGACTATGTCGTTATTATATCCGGTTACCCAGATTTTAGAAATATATTCTTCTCTTAAGTCTATATTCCCTGAAAATAATGCTTGCAGAGTAACGGTTGTGTCTTGATAATAATCTTGCCGAATTTCATCAAAATTATAAAACCCTTTGTTAACGGGCAAATCTTTTGCCCAGTAGTTGGGATTCCTTTTTAAAACAATATATTTGCCCTGTTCAAATCTCTCAATAATATAAGGACCGCTTCCTAAAGGAGGTGTCAAAGAAGGCTTGCCGAAATCTTTTCCTTCCCAATCCTTTTTTGAAAAGATTTTAATTTGAGAGAGAATAAGCGGCAGTTCCCGATTTTGAGTTCCTTTTTTGAAGATAAAACGGACATGGTGATCATTGATTTTGACGGCTTTATCAACATCGGCGTAATAAACTTTATAGAGAGGAGAACCTTTTTCAATCAAGACGTTGAATGAAAAAATGACGTCATCGGCAGTAACGGGAGAACCATCACTGAATTTGGCTTTTTCATCAAGAATAAATCCGACAAAAGATTTGTTCTGAGGCAGTTCAAAGGCTTTAGCAATGAGGGGATATACCGTGGAAATGTCATCAACGGGAGAAGTCCCCAAAGAGTCTAAGGTTAAAGCCGCTGCAGAAGAAGCCGGAATTCCCTTAAAAATGAACGGGTTGAAATTATCAAATCCGCCGTATTCGGGCATAACGATTTTTCCGCCTTTGGGAGCCTGAGGGTTGGCATAATCAAAATGTGTAAATCCCTGTCCATATTTGGCTTCTCCATACAAAGCTATGCGGGAAGATAAGGGAGTATATGCTGCCATTACTGTTTGGCCAAATCCCAAAACAGCCGTAAACAAAAAAAGAATAATAATTTTATTTTGAATAGTTTTCCTCATTCGTCCACCCGCCAAAAGGATAAGAATATGAGGTTTCGTCTTCTGTTTTTTTATCAGAGACAAGTTCTTCGGTTTTTTTCATCTCTTCCCATTCTTTTTTCAGATTGTTAAGAGCTTTCTGAGTGTTGGAAAAAGATGCTTCCTCGGTTTTTTCAGTAAATTTTTCTCTGTAAAAAACCGGAGCGGGAGAAATTTCTTCTTGTTCAAACTCTGGTGCTGAAATGAAAAATTCCCGTTCTTCCCTATCATCTTCCGGAGTGATTCTGACTTCAGAAATTTCCGGTTCTTTCGGCAAACTGATTTCAGGTGAAGATGACATTTCTTCATCAAAAGAAGGCATACTTACCTTAGGTTCTTCAAAAACAGGTTCTTCTCCGAAACTTCTTTGTAAGGCCATGGAGAACGGATCAGTTTCTTCCATTTTAGGTTCCTCTTTGGAAAAAGGTTCTGCTTTTTTCTTAAAAGGATTAATAGAGGTAATAAACGATTTAATGTCAGCTTTTTCTGTTTTCTGATAAACAGGCGTAACCGGCCTGATATATGTCATTCCTGATTTCTTCGGTTCTTCTTGAACAGTTTCTTCGGATTCTCTTATAGAGAAAGAAGGCTCCGGTTCGGAAGAAAAGTCATTATTTGCGAAGACAGGACGGGAGGGAGAGGAGGCCATTTCTCTGTTCCGACGAATTTCATCGGCAATCGGAGCCATAATAGAGAAAACTTTTCCGAAGATTCCTGTTTCTATAATATTTAAGAAAACTCTTTCCTTGTCATGTTTTTCCAACAGGGAAATTAAGCTGCCGTAACGGGCACAAAATTCTAAAACCGTTCCTGCCAGAACATTATCGGATTGAGACTTGTCAAAAATTCTTCTCTGGAAATTCGGTTGGCTCTGGCTGACTTCGACAATAACTTTTCCGAAAGACCATTTGCCTCCGTTTTGAACTTTGCTCCATAGCCGCTCGATTTGCTCGGAAGAGGCGATGGCGGAACGGTAAATTATTTCGGAAAGAAGCTCGTTCATGTCTGAAACAAAAATATCAAATTTATTCAAAATAAAACCGTCTTTGATTTCTTGCTCGGCTTCCAACATGATTCTAGCAATCAAATCAGTGTAATCCTGATTTTTTTTCATTTGCTTAAACAGGGAATAAAGGTTTTTATTAAAGGTGTTGGACAGTAAATATTGATTTATATAGCCAAAAACCATCCACAAAATCAGAATGGGAAGCAAAACCAAAGATGTGTAAACGGAAATGTCGACCAAACCAAGCGAATTGAACGAAATACCGTTTAATTTTTCTCCGATATACATAAAAGTATATATCAGCCAGCTGACGGTTGAAAAAACGGAAATAAAAAATGCTAAGGCCAACACGGTGAAAACTCCCTAAATTTTTAGCAAAAACTAAATCTCATACTATTCTATTCCTCGGATAATTCAATTAAAATCTGTCTTACAATTAACAACAATCAAAAATAAGAGTCGAAATTTTCAAATAATTGTGCTACTACCATTTGGAAAGAATTAATTTATTAAAGAGAATTTCAAATGAGTAATAATAGCACATTGGTTTTGGATTTTGAAAAAAACATTGTTGAAATTGAAGCTAAAATTGAGAGTTTAAGACTTTTGGCTCAAGACGAAGATGTGGACATAGCCCAAGAAGTAAAACGTCTTCAGGAGAAGTTGGAAAGACAGGTAAAACTCTCTTACGCCAATCTGACCCCGTGGCAGAAGTCTCAGGTTGCCCGTCATCCGGATCGTCCGCACTGTTTGGATTATGTTTATGCTTTGATTGAAGATTTTACACCGCTTTGCGGAGATCGTTTTTTTGCCGATGATGAAGCCATGATTGCGGGTATCGGTCGATTTAAAAACATTTCCGTTGTGGTTTTGGGCCAGGAAAAAGGTCGCGATTTGGAAACCAGAATGAGGTATAATTTCGGTATGGCTAAGCCGGAAGGCTACCGTAAAGCTCAACGCCTTATGGAAATGGCTGACAAGTTTAATCTTCCGGTAATCAGCTTCGTGGATACGGCCGGAGCTTATCCGGGAATTGAAGCCGAAGCCAGAGGACAAGCCGAAGCCATTGCCTCTTCTATTGAAAAATGCTTGCAAGTCAGAGCTCCGATGGTTTCTGTTGTTATCGGTGAAGGCGGTTCCGGTGGTGCGATAGCCATTGCTGTTGCCAACAGGGTTCTGATGTTGGAAAACTCTATTTATTCCGTTATTTCTCCGGAAGGTTGTGCTTCTATCTTGTGGCGTTCTTCCGATAAAGTTAAGGAGGCGACGGAGGCTTTGCATTTAACGGCTCAGGATTTGAAAAAACTCGGCATTATTGATGAAATTGTCAAAGAACCGACAGGTGGAGCTCATCGTGATGCAAAAACAACAATTGAAAGAGTCGGCGATGCCGTATTGAGAAACTTGAAAGAGTTGTTGCCGATGAACAGCGAAGAGTTGAAAAAACAGCGGACTGAAAAATTCTTGGCAATGGGACGCAACCTTCCGGAAATGTAGCTTTGCCGATGAACACTGAAATAATTCTTGTCGTTTTATCCGGATTGGTTGCTCTTTTATTTATCTGCAACCTGATAATTTTGTTGAAGCCGAAAAACAATAAGGAGCTGTCTTCTGTCGCTGATACGTTGTTTCGCGGACAGGCTGAATTGGCCGGGCGTTTATCTCTTTTGTCCGAGAACAATTTGGCTCAGCAAACAAAACTTGCGGATGCAATAAATGAACAAAAACTCTCTGTTCTTAAAATCATGGATGAAAAACTTCTGGCTGTAACCAAAAGTGTTGGCGATGGTTTGCAAAAGTCAACCGATAAAACAAACGAAACGCTTCATGATTTACGGGAACGTCTGGCAAAAATTGATGTTGCTCAACAAAAAATATCTTCCTTGTCGGAGCAGGTTGTTTCTCTTCAGGAAGTGCTGTCGAATAAGCAAGCACGCGGTGCGTTTGGCGAAATTCAGTTGAATGATTTGGTTACATCGATTCTTCCGCCGTCAGCTTATGAGTTTCAGTGTGTTCTGGAAAACCAAAAACGGGCGGATTGTGTTTTGAAATTGCCAAATCCTCCGGGAACAATTGTTATCGATTCAAAATTTCCTCTGGAAAGTTATCAAGCTTTAAGAAACGCTTCCAATGATAGGGAAAAACTTGAGGCAGAGCGTTTTTTCAAAGCTTCGGTCTTAAAACATATTAAAGATATTGCCGAAAAATACATCGTTCCGGGTGTAACTGCTGAGTCGGCACTGATGTTTTTGCCGTCGGAATCTATTTATGCCGAATTACACGCTAATTTTACGGATGTGGTTGAAACGTCTTACCGTTCTAAGGTCTGGATTGTTTCTCCGACCACTTTGATGGCAACACTGAACACGGTTCGTGCGGTCTTAAAAGATGCCAAAATGCGGGAACAAGCCGGCGTCATTCAAAAAGAAGTCGGAACGCTGATTGAGGATATTACCCGTTTGGATGATCGAATTGAAAGCTTGTCCAAACATTTTGATATGGCAAGCAAAGATATCGGCGATATTAAAATCTCTTCCGGAAAAATTTCCCGTCGAATTGATAAAATAGAAGATATTCAACTCGGTCCGTCTGAAAAAACGTTGGTGGTGGAACATCTCTCGGCAAACGATTACTAAAAGGAGTTTTTCTTTTGGATAAGTCAATAATAAAATTTTGGCTTTTTTTCAATATGCGATATTGATTTATAAATCAAAAACGGATAACTTAAATAAAACAAAAACATAATGATTATTAAAAGAGGTATAGTAAAGTGACTAAATCTGAATTAATTGAAAGAATTGCAAATAAAAATCCGCATCTTTTGTTAAAGGATGTCGAAAGAATTGTTAATGTTGTCTTTGATAAAATCATCAGTTCTCTGGCTAAAGGGGAAAGAGTTGAGTTTAGAGGTTTTGGTGCATTTTCAGTTCGCAAACGCACACCTCGCGTTGCCAAAAACCCGCGTACAGGGGAACAGGTTAAGGTAGAAGAAAGAAATATACCTCATTTTAAAACCGGTAAACAGTTGCATGAATTGTTGAATAAGGATTTCAAATAATTTCTGCCTGTTAATTTTAGGGAAAGGACCGCGACAATGAGTTTTTTCAAAATGCTGATCGGGTTGCCGTTGCTGATAATTATCACAGTGTTTGCTTTTGTGAATAATGATTTTGCAACATTCAATCTATGGCCTTTTTATATTGAAATAACTGTTTCTCTAAGTGTCGCAATAATCTTTTTCATTGCTTTTGGGTTTGTTTTGGGAGAGCTTTTTGCATGGATGTCTTATGCTCCGTTGAGAAAGGCTCTCCGTCAGCAGAAAAAGCAGAATAAAAAATTGAATAAGGAACAACAGAAACTTGTTGAACAGGTTTCCGGCCTGCAAGAGAATATTGAAACCCTGAAGGCTGAAGAAAAAGCTGCTCCGAAACCAAGTTTGAAAGAGCGGTTTAAAAGTTTGTTCCGCCGTGAGAAAAAGGACTAGTTTTCTTTTAGGATTGTACCGGCACAGTCCAAAGTGTTTTAACAATAATGGTAATAAAAAATGAATTGGCTTACAGATTTCGTCAGACCGAAAATAAAAAAAACCACGCCTAAAGAAATTGCTGATAATCTTTGGGTGAAATGCCCGATTTGTGGACAAATGCTCTTTTCAAAAGAACTGAAAAAAAGTATGTATGTTTGCACTTCCTGCGGACATCACCTGCGTTTGTATATTGACAAGCGTCTGAAACAACTGTTTGACGGAGAATATAACGAGATAGCTCTTCCGAAAGTAAAGGAAGATCCGTTGAAATTTCGTGATACTAAGAAATATACCGATCGCTTAAGAAATTATCGTAAATCAACCGGTAATGAAGATGCAATTAAGGTTGCTCAAGGTGAAATAGGTGGTATTCCTTGTATTGTTGCGGCAATGGATTTTTCGTTTATGGGCGGTTCCATGGGAATGGCTGTTGGTGAGGGTATTGTTAAGGCTGCTGATATTGCCATGAAAAACAATTATCCGCTGATTACGGTAGCGTCTTCCGGCGGTGCTCGTATGCAGGAAGGGATGCTTTCTTTAATGCAGATGGCCAGAACAACTGCCGCTATTAATCAGGTTAAAGAAAAAGGCGTTCCGTTCATTTCAATTTTAACGGATCCGACCACCGGAGGCGTATCAGCTTCTTTTGCTATGTTAGGTGATGTAAATATTGCCGAAAAGGGCTGTATTATCGGTTTTGCCGGAGCCCGTGTTATTGAGCAAACTATCCGTGAAAAACTTCCGGAAGGCTTCCAGAGAGCGGAATATCTGAAGGAACACGGCATGGTTGATATTGTGGTTGAACGCTCGGAAATGAAAGATACTCTGGTTCGAGTCATCAGTATTCTGACGCACAAAAAACCGGAGGTTCATACGCCGTTGCTCGGAAAATAAATTAAAGCCTCTCTTTTGAGAGGCTTTTGTTTTTAATATTAACTAATATTAAACCAAAAATATAAGATTATATTACCACGACTAACTCTAACAACCCGGTGAATATAAATGCTTACGTTGAAAAATCTGCCGATAAGTTCCTTTAACGAAAATTTGGCATATATTCATAAAGACTGTATCGCTTATAAAGTTGATGATCTGTCGACATTGACTAAAATAGAAATTCATGGCGGTGTCAAAACAGTTTATGCTTTTTTACAGGTTGTTGATGATGCCCGTTTGGTAAAACCTACCGAACTGGCTTTAAATAATGAAGCTTTTAAACAGATTAATTTGCCGGAGGGTGCGAATATATCCATCACATTGTCTCCGCCGCCGCCAAGTTTGTCGTCTATTAAACGTAAAATTGCCGGAAATATTTTAAGCTCGGGCGAATATAGTGCAATTATCAATGATATTTATGGCCGCCGCTATTCCAACATGGATATTGCCTCATTTCTGGTTGCCAGTGGTTCGTTTATGTCTGCTCCGGAAGTTTTGGCTCTTACCGAAGCTATGGTTGGTGATAAGACAATTCATTGGGACAATGAGAATATTGTTGTGGATCATCATTGTTTGGGCGGTATTCCCGGCAATAAAACCGATTTAATCATAGCTCCGATAGTTGCTGCCTATGGCCTGCCAATCCCTAAAACATCCGCCCGCTCATTAACTTCTTGTGCCGGTGTGGCGGATACGATGAGCGTCTTGGCCAATGTAGACTTTGATGAAAAGAAATTAAAGCAGCTTATTGGTGAAAACAGAGGAGCTGTTGTTTGTTATGATGGCTTGTCCATAGCTGAGGCAAATAAAATAATTTCATCAGTAGAACGTCAGATTGGTATTACCCAGCAAGAACATATTACCGCTTCGATTTTAGCCATTAAATTAGCTGCGGGAGTTACCCATTTGCTGGTGGATATTCCTGTCGGACCAAAATCCCGTATTAAAAGCACTAATGAGGCCATGCGTCTCAGAAAACTGATAGAATATGTCGGCGATATGCTCTCCATTGAGATTGATGCGGTGATTACCGACGGCAGCGAACCGATTGGTAATGGTGTCGGAGCGGTTCTGGAAGCTCGGGATGTTATGAAAGTTTTAAGAAATAAGGATGACGCCCCGCAGGATTTGAAAGAAAAATCACTGTTTCTTGCCGGAAGAATATTGGAATTTGATCCTAAACTTCGCGGTGGGCAGGGATATTTGGTTGCTAAAGAGATTTTAACTTCCGGTCGAGCCTTGGAAGTCATGAATAGGATAATTCATTCTCAGGGAAAAGCCCCACAGCCGCAACTCGGACATTTAACCAGAGATATTGTTTCCAATGTGAGCGGAACCGTAGAGGCGATAGATAATTCCCGTATCAATAAAATCGGTATTTGGGCGGGAGCCGGACAATATGCCGGAGCCGGATTGGATTTGTTTAAAAAAGTCGGCGATCATGTTGAGCAAGGCGAAACTCTGTATCGTATCCACTCTTGCAATTCGACGGATTTTGCTTTTGCCAACAGTGTTGTTGACGGCTATACCGGTTATGAAATTTCTTCTCGTGGGGATTATTAAAAACAATCAAAAAAGTTTGTAAAAAATTTTTGCAAACTCTTGCATAAGAGATTCCTTCTTCCTATATAAGTTGATAGAAATATTTTAGATAGTTTTAATCAACAAAGGATGGAAATTATGAGCAATAAAGTAATTGGTATTGACTTAGGTACAACCAACTCCTGCTTTTCAGTAATGGAAGGCGGCGAAGCTAAGGTTTTGGAAAACTCTGAGGGTGCCAGAACAACACCGTCAATGGTTGCTTTTACGGATACCGAACGTCTGGTCGGTTTTCCTGCAAAAAGACAAGCAGTTACCAATCCGGAAAACACCTTGTTTGCAATTAAGAGATTAATCGGTCGCCGTTTTAA
>CAZFRT010000052.1:0-10061 GCA_964521455.1 uncultured Azospirillum sp. | reverse complement strand
GAAAGAGCATGGGTATTAAAAATGAAAATAGCCGTTGTAGATGATGAGATAAGAGGTGGAGAATAAAATGAATGCGGTTGAAGTAAAAAAAGACGTGTATTGGGTTGGTGTAAAAGACTGGAACCTTGTTGAATTTCACGGTTACAGCACGCCGCACGGCTCGACTTATAATTCTTATGTGCTTGTGGATGAAAAAATTACACTGGTTGACGGTGTCAAACACTATATGTCAGACGAAATGATTGCCAGAGTAAAAAGTATTACGGATTTTTCAAAAATCTCTTATTTGGTTGTTAATCATGTGGAGATGGATCACTCAGGAAATATTCCCGAAATTATGAAATTGGCTCCTCAGGCTAAGATTATTACCAATACGGCAGGTAAAAAAGCTTTGGAAGACCATTTTGATACAACCGGTTGGGAATATGAATTGGTAAAAACCGGCGACAGTATTTCAATCGGCAAAAGAACACTGGAGTTTGTAACAACGCCGATGTTACACTGGCCGGATTCTATGATGACTTATGTCAAAGAGGACAAATTGTTACTTTCTAATGACGGTTTCGGACAACATTTTGCAACGGATACGATTTTTGTAAAAGATGCTCCTTTTGATGTTGTGATGCGTGAGGCAAAGAGTTATTACGCCAACATTTTGTTTCCTTATGGCACTCAGGCTGAAAAAGCTTTGAACACGGCAGGGGATTTGGGGTTGGAAATTGAGATGATTGCTCCGTCGCATGGATGTATTTGGCAAGGAGCAGAGGAAGTCAAAGCCATTCTCACATCTTATGCTAAATGGGCAAGCGGTAAAAACGAAGGTAAAGCGGTTATCGTTTATGATACGATGTGGGGAGCTACGGCAACTTTAGCCGAGGCGGTTATGTCTGTTTTTCAAGATGCCGGCATACCGGTTATCAAACATTGCCTGAGTAATAAAAATGTTTCAGAAATTATGATTGATTTTCTGGATGCGAAATATGTTTGTATCGGAAGTCCGACCCTGAATAATGAATTATTCCCTCGTGTGGCCGGATTTGTAACCTATATGAAGGGACTTGCTCCAATGAATAAGAAAGGTTTTGCTTTCGGCTCTTATGGATGGAAACAGGGAGTAACTAAAAACATTCAGTCCGTGTATGAGGCTTTGGGTTGGGAGACAATTGAACCGTTCGAAGAGAAATACACTCCGAAATCGGATGTGGTTGAAAAAATCAAAGAACGCGTCAAAGAAATGATTTCTTAAGAAAACGGAGCCTGTTATTGAATACAGGCTCTTTTTTTATCCCTTCTGCTGATGTAAATAAAGCGGGAACCGTTCAGAATAAGTGAGGATATTCCCCCACAGGATAACCCTAAAACCAAACCTTTTAACCCCATGTTGAAATGGAAAGCCAGCAGATAACAAGCACTGACACGCACTCCTAAATAAGAAATAACTTGGTTTATGGTCGGAATTTTAACATCGCTTCGACCGTTAAGAGCAAAATTGATATTTAACGGTAAAGTATCAATAAACAGGGTGCTCATAAAATAAAAAATCAAAGAATGAATGGTTGCCATAACGCTGACATCATTTGTGAAAACACCGAAAATCTGATTCGGAAAAAAGTAGATGACAAATTGCATGATCATCATTACCGACAGAGAAATAATATAACCTGATTTTACAGTGAAAACAATGCCGGCCATATCTTTTCTTCCGTAAGCGTTGGCGGTAACAATGGAAGTAGCCTGTGCAATGGAAAAACAAATCATAAAAAGAAAAGTGTTGACGTTTATCAAAATGATAAATGTGGCCATAACCTGCTGTCCCATCCAACCGGCAAAGGTACTGACTAAAGAAAAAGAGCCGTTGGTTGCAACCACAACGGTGGCAATTCCATAGCCGATTTTACGCGTATTTCTGCTGTCATTCCACCAGGTTTCATAACTTCTGTCCAAACCGAAACGCTTATTTAATTTTGGATTTTTTCTCATTCGGTGAATGTAATAAATCATAAAAAACGCAAGAAATATCCGCACAATCAGAGTCGAGGTTGCCGAACCGACGGCTCCCATTTCCGGAAACCCGAATTTTCCGTAAACCAAAACCGGATTAATCGCCAAATTAATAAAATTAGCAACAAAAATACCATACATGGCAACATACGGACGTTTAATCGACTGTAAGAAGAAATTGACATTGGCATAGATTAAAATAAACGGAATGGAAACCACAAAAACATTGAGAACCTTAATGGAAGATTCAATCATTTCTTTGTCTTGCCCCAAAAAAGTTAGAATGGCTTTTCCGTTAAGTCCGATTGCCACAAAAATAATTGAAAGCCAGAGGGCGTATTTTCTTCCTTCATGATAAATTTTTCCACAGGAAGCAAATTTTCTGGCTCCAAACTTCTGAGATGATTTAATCATCACACCTTGTAAGAGCCCCATCGGGATCGTAAACAAAACCACAAAGACGGAATTTGCCAAGCCGATATAAGCTAATTGTTCGGTTTGGTAGTTTCCGACAATCATTGTGTCAATAAGGTTCATCAACCCGACGGCGATAAAAGAGACCGTAATCGGTAAGGATAATTTTGCAATTTGCTTAAGATAACTTGTAATATTTTCCATGTTTTTCTCCGGCGAGAAAAATAACAAAAAAAGTTGTGTATTTCAATATAAAAAATACCTCTGGGACTTGACACAAAATTTGAAAGTTGTATTTCTTAACGCCGAAATTTAAAAGTGAAAAAATATAAATAAACGGAAAGAATGATAATGTTGGAATATGTAAAGAAAATTGCAGAATTATATGGCAGAAGTTTTTCTCCGAAATTATTCGAAATATTACTTAAAAAAAAGTACACTGCAGAAAAGTTTAAAAGAGATTGTATTGCGGGAATGACCGTAGCTGTTGTTTCCATTCCGTTGGCCATGGCTTTGGCGATTGCTTCCGGAGTAACCCCAGCTCAAGGTCTATACACAGCGATTATTGCCGGTTTCTTTATTGCCTTTTTGGGTGGAAGCCGTTATCAAATCGGTGGACCGACAGGGGCATTTGTTGTTGTTATTTTCAGTATTATGCAAAAATACGGTTATGATGGTTTGGCAATGTCGATGATTATTGCAAGTGTGATCTTGATGTTTGCCGGTTTTATGAAATTGGGAACATATATCAAATATATTCCATATCCGGTAGTAATCGGATTTACAACCGGTATCGGTATCTTGCTTATTTCAACTCAGATTAAAGATTTGTTGGGATTACAGATTGAATCTGTTCCTGCAGAGTTTCTTCCGAAATGGAAAACTTATCTTGCTAATATGGACAAGTTGAATCTGTTCTCTGTTTTTATTACAATTTTCTCCTTTGGAGCTATTTTTTATGTACAGCTGAAACAGCCTAAACTGCCGGCTTATCTGGTAAGCGTGGTAGGAGCGACACTTCTTGTTGTTGTGTTTGGCTGGTTTGGATTGCAGATTGATACTATCGGCAATAAATTCGGTGGTATTCCGCATTTTTTACCGATGCCGCAGATGCCTCAGTTTAACATAGATTTAGCCCTAAAGGTTATGCCGAGCGGATTAACCATTGCCTTTTTGGCCGGTGTTGAATCTTTGTTGAGTGCCACGGTTGTGGATGGTATGAGTGGTGATAACCATAACTCTAATGCAGAGTTAATCGGGGAGGGTGTTGCCAACTTGATGTGTGTCTTCTTTACCGGTGTTCCGGCGACGGGGGCAATTGCCCGTACGGCAACCAACTTTAAAGCTAATGCTTATTCTCCGGTAGCGGGAGTAATGCAGTCGGTATTTCTTTTGGTGTTCATGTTGGTTTTGTCTCCGGCCGCCCGATATATTCCGTTGGCTTGTCTTTCTACCGTATTGGTTTTAATCGGTTGGAATATGCTTAATTTGGATAAAATCATCAAACTTGTTAAAGGTCCCAAAGGCGATAGATACACACTTTTGGTAACCTTGCTTCTGACGGTTCTGGTTGACTTAAATACGGCTATTTCTGTCGGTTTTATCATGGCCAGCATTATCTTTATGCACCGTATGAGCCGTGAAATTGAAATTGAAACTGATGAAGTTGTGCTTGAAAATATCGGCGGCGGACGCGATTTGACTGAAGTTTTACACGAAAACGGTGTCATGTCTCTGCGTTTTTCCGGTCCGTTGTTCTTCGGTGGAGCTTCTCAGGTATCAAGCTTCTTCAAAAAAATAAATGATGTGCCGAAAGTTTTAATCTTGCGTATGGGATATGTTCCGGTAGTCGATGCGAGTGGAGCCAACATCATTGTTGAGTTCGTGAAAAAACTGAGTAAATACGATACCAAGATTATTTTTTCCAATGTAAAGAAGCAACCGCGACGCGTTTTGCACGATGCTTTTGCCAAAGAGGGGATTGATTATCATACAATTTCCACTGCTTCGACTTTTGAAAATGCTCTGAAAATGACTAAAAGGTATTTGAAGGGGTTAGAACAGGAAAAAGTTGAAAAATAAGTTGATTTTTAGTGCTGTTAGGTAATAATAGCACTAAATTTTTAACAGAAAGGATTTTGAAATGACTCTGTTTTTAGTTATTGGATTGTTATTACTATTCACAACTCCGGTCTTGGCTAATCCCGCTTGTGCTGTTTGTACCATTGCTGTAGGAGCTTCTTTGGAAATTGCCAGAAGCTTAGGCGTGGATGATAGTGTTGTCGGCGTTTGGGCAGGAGCTTTTCTGGTCTTAATCGGATTTTGGACAATTAAATGGTTTGATAAAAAAGGTTGGAACTTCAAAGGTCGTGATTTCTGGGTATTGGTTCTCAGTGTAGCAATGATTGGGTTTATGTATATTTCTCATCTGCAATATAATCCGAATGTTATTCTGATTTTTTATCTTGATCCGTTCTTGTTCAGTACAATTGTCGGAGCATTGGTTATGGTTTATTCCTCTGAATTCTATCAGTGGATGAAAGCCAGAAATGGCGGACATGCTCATTTCCCTTTTGAAAAAGTAGCGGTTCCAGTTGTTGCCTTGACATTGGTCAGTGCTTATTTCTATTACTATCCGATTTGCCAACAGGCAAACGACTTATATAATTTCTAGGAGATATAAAAATGGCTAAGGCTAAAAACGTAAAAGAATTTGTTGAGAGAATAGACAGTTCTAAAAAAGTTAATCCCAAAGATTTGTCTTCTGATCAGGATTTAACCATTGCAATCATGAACTTAATCTCCATTGAAGAACACTTGGTTTTTTCCGGAGCTAAAACCGGTAAAAATGCTTTTTATGATTTGATTGAAGAAGTCCGTGAAAAACGCAAAAATCTGATGCAGAAAATTATTCCTGCTTACGAAGGTGAAGTTTGGTGCATATCCAAACACCTGTTGGCTGCTTCCATGAGATTAATGGAAGTCGGAACCAAACAACAAAGTCTTGGCAATAAAGAAACCGCTTATGATTTGTTTAATCAGGCTTATGAACTGTATTGCCTGTTTTGGGGCTTGAATATGAATATGTTGAATATCGCCGATGCCAAATGGATTGAGGATAATGTGGAAGATGTCAAAAAAATCGCCGCTAAAGTTCAGGCTTCCGTTGTTCCTGCCGAAGAGAGCAAGAAAGAAGAAGCTCCTCAAACTGCCTTGTCAAAAATGAAAGCTTTTGTTCGAAAGGCTGTGGATTGTTGTATTGAATAATCCATCCAAAAGAAACAAAAAAAAGAGCCTCGGTAAAATGCGGGGCTCTTTTTTTATGCAAAGAGATAGTTTCTATTCCCTAAACTTTCTCTGCCAAATTTCAGAATCGATTTTGTTAAGTGCTTCATTCCAAAAGTCTTTTCTTTCTTTTTGTAATTCAAGTAGCTCTTGAAAAAATTCATCGCTTTCATTAGGGAGCTGTTTAATATTTTCACTCCAATAATCAATCCAGAATTCACAACACTCTTTTAAGGAGGGAAGAAGTTTTGAAGGATACTCTCGGGGAGCTTCTTGAAAAAGCCTGATTTCCCGCTCATAATGTTCTTCTTGCTTATCAATGGAAGAAAAAGCCAAGCGGATAGCCGTAAAAATACCCAAAAGCCAACAAAATACTCTGATAAGAAACGGGATTGCAACTACTGTGAGTACAATTCCCAAAATAATTTTCCAAAACATAATATATAAGGTTAAGAATTAACAATTTAATGAGTAATTAACTAAAATTTACCCGCATAAAATATTTCTGTCAACTTTTTTGTCTTTTAAAAGCAAAGAGCCCCGTTTTTCAACGGAGCTCAGGGATGTGAAGAACTTTTCTAGTCTTCCAGACCAAGAAGTCGATATTTAACCCGAACATCATAGTCAGAACCATAATCTTCCACTAGAGTTTTAGCCATATCTTGAGATAAATCAAGTCTGGCAGAGCGTTTGACGGCGTTAATGTCATTGTCGCCGATATTATTATCCGGAATAATCTGGGTATTAATGGCAATAATTTGAACGCCTTTATTGTCAATCAATTTTGCAGAATTTTTAGGTTCTTGAAACAGCTCATACATATATTGAGGAGCTAACTCTTCAAACTTCTCGTTTCTGGTTAAAGGTTTGGTTGTGTTGTGTGCCAATTGAAATCTGGCAGCAACGTCTTCCAAACGACCTCCGTTTTCCAAGTCATGCATTACATCGTTGACAATCTCCTGAGAAATCGCGGTTTTTTCATTAGCTTCCCAGAGTTTTTCAATTTCTCCGCGAACTTCTTCAATCTCTTTAGGGTGGGCGTCAACAACCTTAACCACTCTCATAACCATGAAACCTTCATCCGTTTCGACAACTTGGCTGAGTTCACCGCTGTTATATGAGAAAGCGGTATCGATAAAATCTGTTGTCTGAACAAGATTAGCATATTTTTGTGGCGGAATTCTGACTTTTCCGTCTTCGGTAAGTCCTTTAACGGAATAGATTCTCACATTCATTCCTTTGGCAATTTCTTCCAAAGATTGTCCGGCTCCGATTTGGTCTTCGATATTACTGGAGATATTATAAGCTTCGTCGTATGACTTTTCTTTCTTTAAATCGGCAATAATCTGATGACGAGCCTGAGACAAAGAAGTCTTAGAACCGGCTTTGATGTTGACAACCTTCATAATATGCCATCCCATCTCAGATTTAACCGGACCGGCATATTCGCCTTTATTCAGTTCGAAAACGGCATCTGCCATATCAGCAATCAACATATCTTTGGATGCATAGCCGAGTTGTGTATCTTCTTTTGACTGACCGGCAACATCTTTTGCTACGGCATAAAAATCTTTTCCTGATTTCAGTTCTTGAGCGGCTTTCTCGGAAGTTTCCTGATTATCAAAAGACATTTGCAGAATTTCACGGGTTTCAGGAACTTCAAAGTGTGAGAGATTTTCCTGATAGTAAGCCTCAATTTCCTCTTCTGTCGGATGAATATTGTTGGCAATATCAACAGGGGAGAGCAAAATAAAATCAGCATCTCTTTGCTCCGGTTCGATAAATTCGGCATTAAAGTCCTGATAATATTGTTCAACTTCGTCTTGAGAAATTTTGCGATCGATTTTTACTTTCGCCGGATCAATTTTAATATATTTGAAAACTTTTTTCTGTTTAGCAGCTTTAGTCAGATTATCTGCCAAAACTTTAGGAACATTTATGTTATCAACCGGATTTTGAACTAAAATTTGTTTAATGATATCCAATTTAATGGTGTCGACATATTTTTGTTCGGTCCATCCGGAAGCTGCGAGAATTCTGTTTAATTTTTCTTTGCTAAAATTTCCGTTGGCATCCATAAAATCAGCCTGAGAAAAAATAACCTTGCGAACCAAGTCGTCTCCGATACTGACGTTTTGATCATCGGCTGTTTTTCTGATAATGGTGTTGAGTAGTTCTTTCTGTACAATGCCGTGAAGCATGGAGTTTCTAATGTTGTCATTGATGTCGACATTGTCTCCGAACAAATTTTTTGCCAGTTGAAGTTCCTGATCAAACTGATGGGCAATTTCTCCCTGAGTTATATGATAATCATCAACTTTGATAACCGGTTGGTTTTTCCCGACATGCCCGACATATCCGGCAACACCGAAAAGAGAAACAAAGCTTAAACCTGTCAAAATAAGAATAGATTTAGCAAACCAAGAGTTTTGCATTTTTCTGAAAAATTCCATCATAACAACAAAATCCTAAAAACAAATTTTAATCAAGACGCAGAGAGTATACTGCAATATTAATAATATATGCAATCTTATAAATATTCGTGTTGAAAAGTTTTTTTAGCTGGAAAAAAATATTTTGTTGTGCTAGAAAGTCTACAATGAGAAAAATGTTTAATAAGGATATTTAACAATGGCAAGAAAAAAACTGATAGCAGGTAACTGGAAAATGAACGGCCTTTTGGCTGACGGAATTGATTTAGCTAAAGGCGTTGCCGCCGAAGTCAAAGCTATGGGTAAACCGGAATGCGAATTTTTGGTATGTCCGCCGTTCACATTACTGACTTCCGTTAAAAAAGCTCTGAGAGGAGCTAAGGTTGCTTTAGGTGCTCAGGATGCACACTTCGCCGAAAAAGGTGCTCACACGGGAGACATCAGCCCGGCTATGTTAAAGGAAATCGGCTGCCAGTATGTTATTCTCGGTCACTCTGAAAGAAGAGCCGACCATGGCGAAACTGACGAACTGGTTAATAAAAAGGCTGTTGCCGCTCATGAAAACGGATTGAAAACAATTATTTGTATCGGCGAAACTTTGGAACAGCGAGATGCCGGCAAAACTATTGATGTTTGCAGCAAGCAGATTCTCGGTTCTGTTCCGGAGACTGCCACAGCTTCAGATACGGTGATCGCTTATGAGCCGGTTTGGGCTATCGGAACAGGTAAAACCCCGACCGCTGCTGACGTTGAAGATGTTCATGCTGCTGTTCGTAAAGTTCTGGCTAAAAAGTTGGGTAAGGGAAATGCCAATAAAATGCGTATTTTGTATGGCGGTTCTGTAAAACCGGGCAATGCTAAAGAATTTTTATCTTTGCCGGATGTTGATGGTGCTTTAATTGGTGGTGCAAGCCTGAAGGTTGCTGACTTTATCGGTATTGCCAAAAACGCCGGATGTTAATTTTGTAGAAGAAAAAGGAATTTAAGAATGGGAACAGTTTTATTGGTCATTCATTTAATGGTGGCAATATTCTTGGTTTGTGTAATTTTAATGCAACGTTCTTCCGGCGGTGCGTTAGACGGTCTTGGTGGCGGTAGCGGAGCCAGCAGTTTCTTAAATGCTCGCAGTACCGGTAATTTGTTGACCAGAATAACGGCTATTTTAGCAACAATCTTTTTCATCACCAGCATTTCCTTGTCATTGTATTATAAGGGAGCAGATCGTAAAAGTAATTCAATTCTGGATGTTCCGGCTGCAGAAGAGACGGTTCCTTCCGTTCCTTCGGCTCCGGCAGCTCCGGTGGCAGAAAAATAAATGACTGCTGAAACGAAAATAAAAGGCACCTTTTAAGAGAAGGTGCCTTTCTCACTTTAAAAAACGGGCATGATATTAACAAAAGGGGATTTAAATGTCTGAAAACAATATGAATATTAACAGTAATAAAGCAAAATTTATCTTCATTACCGGAGGCGTTGTATCCTCTTTGGGAAAGGGGTTGGCATCAGCTTCTTTGGCATCAGTTCTGCAGTCCAGAGGGTTCAAGGTTCGCTTACGAAAGCTTGATCCGTACTTAAACGTTGATCCGGGAACGATGAGTCCGTATCAGCATGGTGAGGTTTTTGTAACAGACGATGGAACGGAAGCTGATTTGGATTTGGGACATTATGAGCGTTTTTCCGGTGTTCCGGCCAAAAGAACGGACAGTATCACCACCGGTAAGATTTATATGAGGGTTATCGAAAAAGAACGTCGCGGCGACTACTTGGGAGCGACAATTCAGGTTGTTCCGCACGTTACAAATGAAATTAAAGACTTTATTCTTTCAGATATTACGGATGAAGATTTTGTTTTGTGCGAAATCGGCGGAACAGTGGGCTGAATGCCAGACCGATGCTATATTTACGATACTGGAAATCTACGCCGATGTG
>CAZFRT010000051.1:0-10108 GCA_964521455.1 uncultured Azospirillum sp. | reverse complement strand
GGTTTATGACAAGCGAGACAGTGCCGTTAATCCGAAAGAAGGATATTATTTATCCTTTGGTAATGATGTCGCCGGTGCCGGCGGGGATGAAAAATTCCTGAAATTTGATGCCAAAGCTTATAAATATTATACGCTTGCCGATTACTATACCTTTAAATTCTTCGTTAACGGCGGTTATATTACCGGTTATGGCGGTCATGATGTTCGTTTGATGAACAGATATTATCTGGGTGGTTCTACGCTGAGAGGTTTTGAGTTTGGCGGTATTGGTGCCCGTGATAAATATACGGATGACTCTTTGGGTGGTAACTGGATGGTTTACTCCGGAACTGAGATGTCTTTCCCGATAGGTTTGGATGAATTGGGCATTAAGGGACGTACCTTTGTTGATATGGGTATGTTGGGTAAGCCGGATAATATTGATAGAGATATTGTTGAATATTCATCATCTCCGCGTGTTGCTGCCGGTTTCGGTTTTGGTTGGATGTCGCCGATGGGACAGATTGATGTTGATATTGCTTTTCCGCTTGTTAAAGAAAAATATGACAAGACAGAAGCTTTTCGTTTGAATTTCGGTACCCGCCTCTAAAACTTGCTCTACGGGTAACTGATACAGATTGTTCGGGGTAAATTTTTTAGTCATTTACTAATTTGTAAACTCAAAAAAATTTCCCCTCCAATCTTATCATTTTCCTCGTATATCAAGTTTTATTTCCAAATAGATATAAGGAGCAAAAATATGGTTGATACAAATTTCTATAACAATAACGGTCCGTTTACTTTACAAAAAATCGCAGAGGTTTGTGAGGCAAAGTTGGCGGATGTCGGTAAGTCAATAGTGGAAGTGAAGGACATTGCCTCCATGGAAACAGCCGGAGAGGGGGAAATTTGTTTCTTTTATGACAAAAAGGCCAAAGAAAAAGCGGCAAATATTAAGTCAACGGCTTGTATCACAACAGAGGAATTGGCTTCTTTTATTCCGGCAAATGTTATTGTCTTAACGGCGGCAAATCCGAAATTGGCGTTTTTGAAATTAAACAGCTTGTTATATTCTGAAAAGCATCCGCAACCGAATACTTCTTCTTCTGCTCGTATTCATCCTTCTGCCATTATCGGTGAAAATTGTTTTGTTGGAGAAAATGTTGTTATCGGTAAAAATGTTAAAATCGGTAAGAACTGTGTTATTGAGCATAATGCCGTTATTGACGAGGGATGTGTTATCGGAGATAACAACCGTATCGGTGTCGGAGCTCATATTTCTTATTGCCGGATGGGAAGTAACTGTTATATTTTCAGCGGAGCCAGAATTGGTCAGGATGGTTTCGGTTTTATGATGGTGGCCGGTCAGCACAAGAGAATCCCTCAAGTCGGTTTGGTTATCATCGGTAACGATGTGGAAGTCGGGGCTAATACCTGTATTGACAGAGGTGCTTTGGATAATACGGTTATCGGTGATGGTTGCCGAATTGATAACTTGGTTCAGATTGCTCATAACGACAAATTGGGCAAAGGTTGTGTTGTTGTTTCTCAGACCGGTATTGCCGGAAGCTGTACGTTTGGTGATTATGTTGTGTGCGGTGGCCAGACCGGTTTTGCCGATCATTTAAATATCGGTAGCGGGGCTCAAATCGGAGCACAATCCGGTATTATGCGGGATATTGAACCGGGTAGCGTGGTTATGGGATATCCGGCTGTTCCGATTAAAGATTTTATGCGTCAGGTTTCTTTTATCCAGAAAAGCACAAAGAAATAATTTAGGGTTTACAAAAAAAAGGATTTTTTGTAAAAAAGGTTCAGTTTAATAATAAAGGAAAAACTAATGTCTGAAAATAAAATTTATCAAGTTGAAGAAATTATGGATATGCTTCCGCACAGATACCCGTTTTTGTTGGTAGACAGATTGGAAGTTGAAGTTCCGGGTGAAAAAGGTATCGGCTTGAAAAACGTTACTATGAACGAAGAATTCTTTCAGGGACATTTTCCGGGTAATCCGGTTATGCCGGGCGTGTTGCAAATCGAGGCCATGGCTCAGACAGCCGGGGCATTGGTTATTGCCGCAGATGAAAACTATAAAGAAAATAAAAAAGGTGTTTTCTTTATGTCTATTGACGGGGTTAAATTCCGTAAACCGGTTAAACCGGGCGATCAACTGAAAATGCATGTTGAGAAGGTTAAAGCTCGTCGCAATGTTTTTGTTTTCAAAGGGGAAACAAGAGTTGACGGGCAAGTTGTCAGCGAAGCTGAATTTACGGCGATGATTGTTGAATAATTCTTTTTTTTAGAATGCAGAAGCCCCGTTTTTTACGGGGCTTTTTTGTAATAACTTGTAGGTTTTTGTGTTTTTACATTGCAAATAAATTTGGTTATTTTATTATCATTAACAATAAATCAACTCTATAGAAAAGGAATTTTTTTATGACTAATATTCATCCTACAGCAGTCGTTGAAGATGGTGCCCAAATTGCCGCAAGTGCCAAAATAGGACCTTTGTGCTGGGTTAGTTCTCGGGCAAAAATTGGCGAGAATGTTCAGCTTTTGGGCCGAGTTACCGTTATGGGAGATACGACTATCGGAGAAGGGACAATTGTTTTTCCGGGGGCTGTTTTGGGAGCCGGTCCGCAGGATCATGGCAATGAATTTAAGTCTGAAGCCAAGTTGATTATCGGCAAAAACAACATTATCCGTGAAAATGTTACCATGCATGCCGGTACGCCGAAAGAACATTTCACAACCACGGTTGGTGATGATTGTATGTTTATGATTAACTCTCACGTTGCTCATGACTGTGTGGTCGGTAATAATGTCATTATGACCAACAATGCGGTTATCGGCGGACACGTTCGGGTCGGCGATGGTGCTATTTTGGGTGGTAACTGTGCCGTTCACCAGTTTTGCCGTATCGGACGCAAAGCTATGATCGGCGGTTTGTCGGGTGTTGACCGTGATGTTATTCCGTTTGGTATTGTTGTCGGTGAACGAGGAAAACTGCGTGGTTTGAATGTTATCGGATTGAAACGCAGCGGTTTTGAAGAATCTGTTATCAAATCCATTACCCGTGCTTATATGTACATTTTCAAAGGCAAGGAAGACAACTTTGTTACTCGTTTGGAAAAAGCTCACGAAAAATACAAAGACAATGAGATGATTATGGAGCAAATCAAATTTATTGATGAGGCTTTGGCTGGGCGTCGCAACATCATGACCGCAGAATAAATCGCAAAAGGGGCTTCATGTTTGTAGATTTTTTTCTTATGTACCTTTGTTGTACACTACGAAAAAAATCAACGGCACAGCAAGCCCCTTTATCAATTTATTCAATAAGGCATGAATATAGGGGTATTTATGAATAAGCAGAAAAAGTTAGGAATTATTGCCGGAGGTGGTTCTCTTCCCGGAATGCTGATTAAGCATTGTCAAAAAACGGGACGAGAATTTTTTGTTTTGGGAATTGAAGGTAATGCGGACAAAGCTATTGTCAGCGAAGATATTTCTCATCAATGGATAAGAATAGGGCAGGCAGGAACCGGTTTTAAACGTTTTAAGGAAGAAGGCGTGCAAGAAGTGGTTATGATTGGGACGATTAAGCGCCCGTCTTTTGCCGATTTGGTTCCGGATTTGCGAACGACTACTTTTTTTGCCAAAATCGGGATGAAATCTCTTGGTGATGACGGTATTTTGCGTGCCGTTGTCAAAGAAGTTGAAGGCGAGGGCATTATTGTCAGAGGTATTCATGAAGTTATGCCGGATTTGCTGGTTAAAGAAGGTGTTCTCGGGAAAGTTAAACCGGATAAACAGGCAAAAGCCGATATTCAACGAGGAATTGAAGTTGCGTTAACTTTGGGGCGTTTGGATGTCGGGCAGTCTGTTGTGGTGCAGCAAGGATTGGTTCTTGGTGTAGAAGGCATTGAAGGAACGGATGAGTTGCTTCGCCGCTGTGGTGATTATCGACGTAAGGGTGATGGCGGTGTTTTGGTTAAACTTCGCAAACCGCAGCAGGATATGCGGATTGATTTGCCGACAATAGGTGTGCAAACCTTGTTACGTGCTAAGGAAAGCGGGTTGAGAGGTATTGCCGTTCATACCGGGAACGGTTTGATTGTAGATGAGAAAGAAGTTATTCGTCAGGCGGATAAATTAGGATTGTTTGTGATAGGAGTAAATCCGGATGACTATGAATAAAAAGCTGAAAATTTATCTGGTGGCCGGAGAACCGAGCGGAGATGCTTTAGGCTCTCGTTTTATGAAAGCGATGCGAAAAAAGACCAATGATAATGTCGAGTTTTTCGGTGTGGGCGGAGAAAGTATGGAAAATCAGGGACTGAAATCACTGTTTGATATTTCTGATTTGGCAATTATGGGGTTGGCTGAGGTTATTCCGAGTATTCCGAAAGTATTGAAACATATCCGTGAGACGGTGGAAGATATTATTTGTGTGCAGCCGGATGTGGTTATGACGATTGACAGTTGGAGTTTTGCTTCTCGGGTTCAAAAAGCTTTAAGAAAAAAGAATTTGGGTATTCCGCAGGTGCATTATGTGGCTCCGCAAGTTTGGGCTTGGAAGAAGAAAAGAGCCAGAACAATGTATAAATATGTGGATCATCTGTTGACTTTGCTTCCTCAGGAGCCGAAATATTTTACACCTTACGGGTTAGAGACGACTTTTGTCGGACACCCGGTTATTGAAAGTAATGTTACCAGAGGTAAAGCTGAAGATTTTCGTAAAAAATTCAAAATTACCGAAGACAAACGGATTATGGCTGTTCTTCCGGGGTCTCGTCATAATGAAGTTGCCAAGCTGTTACCGGTGTTTTTGGAAGCCGCTCAAAAAATTTATGATGAAGATAATCGTTTTTGTTTTGTGATTCCTACCGTTAAAACAGTTGCTCAAAGGGTGAAAAGCATGGTGGCTCAGTCTAAGCTTCCGATTGTGATTGTGGAAGAAGAAGCTGATCGGCACAATGCTTTTAATGCGGCGGAAGTTGCTGTGGCGGCTTCGGGGACGGTAGCTTTGGAGTTGGCAATTGCAAATATTCCGCATGTGATTGCTTATAAGGTTTCGCCCTTTTCGGCAATGTTGGCTCGTCAGTTTTTGCATATTCAGTTCGTTAATCTTTCTAATATTCTTTTGGGAAGAGAGATTATTCCGGAGCTTTTACAGGAGCGTTGTGTAAGCGGAAATATCAAGAATTATATGCTGGATTTGTTAGATAAAGGCGATTGGTATGAAAAACAGATGGAAGGATTTGAAAAAGTTCGCCAAATTCTCGGAATAGGTAAACAAACGCCGAGTGAAAATGCTTGTGATGTTATTTTAGGAATTATCTCAGAAAAGCAGAAATAACCGTTTGACATTTAGACAAAATTATAGCATTGTTTTTAGTGCTTTACTAATGCTATGCGATTGTATTCTTTTGTTTCACTAAAAATATTATTCTATGCAAAACTGGAAAAAATTTAAAAATTTTTTGGGGCTGCCTTTAACTACACGGGAAGCCATTGCGTTGATGAAAGAGCATATGCTTAAGGTTTCGTGTTCGGCTTGTGAAAACATTGATCCTTCGGATTTTAAATTGAAGGAAATTCACAGCTTTCCTAAAGGATATGATTGGGTTATTGTTTATTATTTCCGGAATCTTTTTTGGGAGGTTAGTATGGATAGGAACGTTAGGGCCTATACCGATGAAACTGCCAAACATAGATATGACGGGGAGAGTTTCGATTTTGCCGAATTATGTCATCCCGAAGAGAAGTATAGCAGCTATACTATTCTTCTGTTAAAAGACAGTTATGTTTTAAAAGTCAAGGGTACTTCTCCGGAAAAGCTGTATTTTCAAAAATCAAGAAATGTGTAAACGGATTTTGCTCTCTTGTGAAAAAGTTGTCTGATATGATTGTTCAGGCAACTTTTTTTTTGCATTTTCGAGCGGAAGATATTAAATTGTAGATGTATAACAAGGAGAAATTTTTGAATATATTCCTGCATAATTTGAAAGAATATTTTTTTGCCGAACGCAACAGGTGGTTTGTGTGGATACCTGTTTTGTTTGGTTTGGGAATTGGAATATACTTTCTTTTACCGGCAGAGCCTTCAAAATGGTTAACATTGGTAATTATTGAAACGATGATTGTTTCGGCTTATTTAGGACGGCATAAACCAGAATTTTTGTTTGGTTTGACAATTGCGGCAATTGTTGTTTTGGGATTTGCCGATATTCAACTGAAAGCATTGTATCTCAGTAAAAACGAAGCGGTTTCAAAAGAAGACAAATTATATTTGAGAGGGCGAGTAACCGATACGGATTATAATTATCGGGGAAATCAGCGTTTTGTTCTTGATGAAATGGAAAATTATGACGGGCAGAAGATAGCCGGAAGATACCGTCTGACGGGAATCTCAAAAAATGATGAGGCGGTTTTGGGAAGCTGTGTGGAATTAATCGCCTCAATTACTCCTCTGCCTGTACCGGTTATGCCGGGTGGTTATCAAATGAACAGAAAATTGTTTTTTGAAGGCATCAGGGCGATAGGGTTTGTGCCGAGCCGGATTATTCCCATAGATTGTGTTGCTGAAACCCCCGTGGCTCTTCGTTTGAGAATGCTTGTTAAAGATTTAAGAAACAATATTGTGCAGAAAATTAATGCCGTTCTTCCGCCGGAAGAAGCTGGTATTGCTTCGGCGATTGTTACCGGAGACAAAAGCGGTATCAGTCAAAAAATTATTCAAAATTATCGTGATTCCGGATTGGCTCACTTTCTGTCTATTTCCGGTTTGCATATGAGTATGATTGCCGGAATAATGTTTTTTTTGGTGAGATTGATAATTTCTTTTATTCCACCATTGGTCAGAAGGTATAATTCCAAGAAAATCGCTGCAATTTTTTCTGTTTTTATCAGTTTGGTTTATTTGTTTATTTCCGGAGCGGGTATTCCTACTCAACGAGCTTTTATTATGACGTTTGTTGTTTTGCTGGGAGTGTTGTTTGACCGCCGAGCGATTTCAATGCGAATGATTGCCATGGCCGGCTTGGTTGTTTTGATATTTTCTCCTCAGGCTCTTATCAGTGCCGGTTTTCAGATGTCATTTGCCGCAGTTGTGGTTTTGATTGCCTTTTATGAAAAGTATGCTTCTTCTTTGGTTCGTTTTATGAATAGCGACGGGCACAAAAATTTGTTTTTGCCGGTTCGGATTGTTCGTGTTTTAGTCGTTTATGTTTCAGGATTGATTATTTCTGATTTGGTGGCAAGTACAGCAACGTTGCCGTTTGCTGTTTATCATTTTAACCGAATTGCAATTTATACGACTTTGGCAAACGGTTTGTCCGGTCCGATTATCGGGTTTGTGATTATGCCGTTTGTTTTATTAGCTTTGGTGTTGATGCCGCTGGGGTTGGAATATTTACCGCTGAAAATTGTGGGATGGGGAATTGCTTATGTTAATGAGATTACAAATTATACGGCGTCTCTTCCGCATGCCGGATATCAGGTTGTGTCCATGCCGTTTTGGGGATTACTGCTGATTGTGTTCGGCGGTTTGTGGCTCTGCCTTTGGGAAAAGAAGTGGCGTCGGTGGGGAATTCCGGTTATCTTTGTCGGGGTGTTGAGTGTTTTTACCGTTCGGGTGCCGGATGTGATGGTTGATGCAAACGCGGAGGTTTTTGCCGTTAAGAATAAAGCCGGAGAGATCAGTATTTTGCCATCACGAGGAAATAACTTTATTAAAAACGTATGGTTGGAGAAAACGGCTAACGATAAGCCTTCCGCTAAGGAAAGGGAACAGATTAAAGCTATTTATGACGGTAAGGAAAACGATAAAAGTCTGATTGATATGGTTTGTGATGAGGAGAGTTGTCTGTATAAGGATAAAATCAGGATTATTAAATCCGGCGGATTGGAAATAAAAGGAGTAGCCATGGATGTTTCAAAAAGTGCCGGAGGCGTTTTGTATATTGATGAGAATGAAGTTAAGATCAGAACGGTTCGGGAGGATATAGGAAACCGTTATTGGAACAAATAAAAAAGCTCTCGTTTGAGAGCTTTTTTTTATTTTAGAAAACCTGTTCGCGGGTTTTGCTTAAGACAAGTTTCGGAAAGTCTTCCTGAACTTTGCCCAGATGCCAAGCGTTGCGGGCTAAGAAGACGGTTTCGCCGTCGTGGTCTTCTCCGATATTGGCTTGGTTGGTATCCATAAACTTTTTGAGGATGGCTTTGTCTTCGCAACTAACCCAACGAGCCGTGTAATATTGTGTCGGTTCAAAGGCTACCGGCAGGTTAAACTCAGAACGAATGCGGTCTGCCATAACTTCAAACTGCAAGGCTCCGACAACACCGACAATCCATTCGGCACCGATAATAGGTTTGAAAATGCTTGCTCCGCCTTCTTCGGCTATTTGCTGTAAGGCACTGCCGAGGTGTTTGGATTTGAGGGGATCCAAAGCCCGAACGCTTTTCAAAAGTTCCGGGGCAAAGCTTGGAATACCGGTAAAGTGGAGTTTTTCTCCCTCTGTTAGGGTATCGCCGATACGGAGTTGTCCGTGGTTTGGAATACCGATAATATCTCCGGCATAAGCATCTTCAGCCAGTTCTCTTTCCTGAGCGAGGAACATGACCGGGGTCGGAACTTTGATGTTTTTTCCGGTGCGGATTTGAGCCAAGGTCATGCCGCGTTTAAAGTGTCCGGAACAAATTCGCATGAAAGCAATACGGTCGCGGTGTTTCGGGTCCATATTGGCTTGGATTTTGAAAATAAATCCGGTTACTTTGTTTTCATCAGGCGAAACGGTTCTTTCTGCCGCCGGCTGCGGACGAGGGGTCGGAGCTAAAGTGAGCAGTCCTTCCAGAACTTCTTTAACACCGAAGTTGTTAATCGCACTTCCGAAAAATACCGGTGTTAAGGCTCCTGCCAGATACAGTTCCAAATCAAAAGCCGGACAGAGTTCGCGAACCATGGTTACGTCTTCACGGAGTTTGGCAACGGCATGAGCCGGAAGCAGACGGTCGAGCTTTTCATCTTCCAAGCCTTGACAGGTTTCAATGGTGGAATTGATTTGAGATTTGTCTCCGGTTTTGTTCATCAAAATTAACTGGTCGTTCAATAAGTCATAACAGCCGAGAAAATCTTTTCCGGAACCAATCGGCCAGCTTGCCGGAGTTACATCCAGAGCCAATGTTTTTTCAATATCATCAAGCAAGCAAAAAGGGTCTTGTCCTTCACGGTCGAGTTTGTTGATGAAAGTTAAAATCGGCACATTGCGGAGACGGCAGACTTCGAACAGTTTTTTGGTTTGACTTTCAATACCTTTGGCTGAGTCAAGAACCATGACAGCCGAATCGACGGCGGTTAAAACACGGTAAGTGTCTTCGGAAAAGTCTTCGTGTCCCGGAGTGTCCAGAAGGTTAAAGGTTGTGTCTTTATACTCAAAATTCATTACGGAAGAGGCGACGGAAATACCGCGTTCCTGTTCCACTTTCATCCAGTCGGAACGGGCATGACGGTTTTCTCCGCGAGCTTTGACGGCACCGGCCTGTTGGATGGCACCTCCGAATAACAGAAGTTTTTCGGTTAAAGTGGTTTTACCGGCATCCGGGTGTGAAATAATCGCAAAAGTTTTACGCTTGTTTACAGTATTGTTCATTAATTGCTTTATCCAATTTAATTTATCTGTTGAAAATTAAGCTTCTTTTATACTATATCCATCCGTTTGGCAAGAGAAAACTCGGTAAAAAGAAAGGGACGGTTAGCCGTCCCTTGAGAATTTAGAATGGATTGGAAACATCCGGAAGAAGAGGTTGCGGCGTTGTTGTTTGTGCCGGAATAATTTCTTCTTTTATAGTTTGTTTTACTTCAGTTTTTGTTTCAACAATCTCCTGCGGTTTTGTTTGTTGTTTGGGTGCGGCTGGAGTTTTGTTGATGCCGAGGTGTTTTTCGATGGCTTTTTGTTCTTTGGCTTTTTCATCCGAAGTAATCAGGTTTAAATCATAGATAACTTCCAGTTTACGAATATCTTTGGCTGCAGAAAGAATATCTTTTGCCGGAGCCTTCGGTTTTAATCTCTGACGAGAAGAAGGCGGGAGCACAGCTTCAATAATCAAATCTCTTTCAGCAGAAAAT
>CAZFRT010000050.1:0-10332 GCA_964521455.1 uncultured Azospirillum sp. | reverse complement strand
TTGATTTTGAGGGTAAACGACCGTGGGCCGTATGCTAAAAACCGTATTATTGATATTTCAAAACGTGGAGCTCAACTTTTGGGCTACCAAGTTCAGGGAACGGCAAAAGTAAGGGTTGAAATTATGGAAAAAGAAAGCCGTGCTTTGAAAGCCGCTTTAACCGGACAGTCTTATGATGCGGGGGGAGCGAAAATTATTCCGCAACAATCTGTTACCTATGCTCCGTCCGCAACAACTTATGTTAAGCAGAATTATTCCGAAGCGGAAAAAATGTTTTATGTTCAGGCGGGGGCTTTCAGTAACAGGGCTTCTGCCAATAATTTGAGTACAAAACTGTCTAAATACGGGAAAACAAAGGTTGCTCAGGCGGTTGTTGACGGAAAAACATTTTATCGTGTTCGTTTGGGTCCATTCCCTTATAAAGAGGAAGCTGAGGTTTCGTTGGCTCGTGTGAAAAGTTATGGTATTTATAATGCCAAAATTGTCAGAGATTAATTTTTTTTAGAGGGTTGAAAATGTCATTAAAAAATAAATTATGTGTTTATACAGTGCTTTCTTCCTGTTTGTGGGCAGGAATGGCCGGTGCAAGTGCTTTGGAAACCAAAGCCAGAAATGTTATTTTGATGGATTATGATACCGGTCGGTATCTTTATACCAAAGATTATGAAAAGATGGTTCCGCCGGCATCCATGAGCAAGTTAATGACAGTCTATATGATTTTCAGCAAGCTCAAAGACGGTTCACTTTCTTTGGATGATACTTTTACGGTTAGTGAAAACGCTTGGAGAAAAGGCGGTGCTGCCAGCGGCGGTTCTACGATGTTTTTGCCTATCGGAGAAAAAGTTCGTGTGGAAGATATTCTGAAAGGGATTATTATTCAATCCGGTAATGACGCTTGTATTACAGCTGCTGAAAATCTGGCCGGCAGTGAGGAAAATTTTGCCTCGGAAATGCAACGTACGGCTCAAAGATTAGGCTTGAATAACAGTTCCTTTGTTAATGCAACGGGTTTGCCTCATCCTGATCATAGAATGTCGGTGGAAGATTTGGCAAAACTCGCTCGCCATATTATTTCAGAATTTCCGGAATATTATTATCTGTTTTCGGAAAAGACGTTTAAATACCATAATATTATTCAGGGAAACAGAAATCCGCTTTTGTACAGCATGCCTGATGCCGATGGTTTGAAAACGGGACATACGGATGAAGCAGGTTTTTGTCTGACGGCTTCCGCCAAGAGAGGAGACAGACGTTTAATCAGTGTTATGACCGGAATGAAATCAAATAAGGAACGTAGTGAAGAAGCTGAAAAAGTTATGAGCTGGGGTTTCCGTGAATTTGATAATTATCAGGTTTTAAATAAAGGACAGAAAGTTGCCGAGGTTCCGGTTTGGTTTGGTACTGAAAAAACAACGGATTTGATTGTTGATGAAGATGTTTTGGAAACGATTCAAAAAAGTAAAGCTTCCAAAGTTAAGATGACGGCTGTTTATGATAAACCGGTTAAAGCTCCGATTGAACAAGGACAAAAGCTGGGTGTCGTTAAAATCGAAATTCCGGGTGAAGATGTTCGAGAGGTTGATTTGGTTGCCGGAACAGCTATTAATAAGCTTAGTTTCTTTGGAAAGGTTATGGCCAACTTGAAATATCTGCTTCTAGGGGAACAATAGTTATGAGAGGTAAGTTTATTACCTTTGAAGGCGGGGAAGGAACCGGTAAGTCTACACAGCTTCGGCTGTTAAGTGAGTATTTATCGGGGAAATCTATTCGCAATATAGCTACTAAAGAACCGGGAGGAACGGAAATCGGTCTGGATTTAAGACGTATTTTGGTTACCGGAGATAAAGATAAACTTGATCCCGTTGCCGAAGCTTTGTTGTATTTTGCCGACAGAAGAGTTCATTTATCTCATAAAGTTTGGCCGGCAATGGATGCCGGAGAATGGGTTTTATCTGATCGTTTTGCCGATTCAACCACGGCGTATCAGTATTTCGGGTATAATAAAAGGGTTTCTCGTCAGGTTTTGAAAGATTTGTATCAGTTGGCTGTCGGTGATTTTGCTCCGGATTTGACCCTTATTTTTGATTTGGAACCGGAAATAGGCTTGAAACGTTCTTTTGCCAAAGCAGATAATATGAGTGTTAAAGAAACTCGTTTCGAAAGCAGAGGTTTGGAATTCCATCAAAGAATGAGAAACGGTTTTCTGGAAATCGCCAAGGAAAATCCTAATCGTTGTGTGGTCTTGGATGCAAACAAAACCATTGAAGAACTACACAAAGATGTGGTTGGTGTGATTGAAGAAAGGTTTGGTCTGTAAATGCCGGATGATGTTGCCTCCACGGAATTTTCTCCGAAAACAAATAATTTTCTTCTCGGACATGAGAAGGAAGAAAAAATGCTTTTGGAAGCGTGGAAGAATAATTCTTTGCATAATTCGTGGTTGTTTTGCGGTATTGAAGGAATAGGAAAAGCTACTCTGGCTTATCGTTTTGCTCGTTTTTTGTTGTCTGCGGATGATAAAGACAAATCTCGTTACAATAGTTTGGATGTGGGTGAGGGTAGTCAGACTTTTAAGTTAGTTGCTAATAATTCTCATCCGGATTTGAAAATTATTGAACGGGATTATACGGATACGGACAGAAAAAAAATCTTGAAAGCCATTAAAGACGGAGAACAACTTTCCGGTGAAGAAATGAAAGGCTTAAAACGGTCGGCATTTATTCGGGTTGATGATGTGCGAACAATTAATGAGTTTCTTTCCAAAAAGTCATCTAATGACAGCTGGCGGGTGGTGATTATTGACAGTATTGATGATATGAATCCGGCCAGTGCCAATGCGGTTTTGAAGATTTTGGAAGAGCCGCCGACAAAAACGGTTATGCTTTTAATCAGTCATAATCCTAACCGCTTGTTGCCGACCATCAAGTCCAGATGTGCCAAGCTTAATTTGCATCCGTTGGATGAAAACACCGTTGCCAGCCTGTTGCGTCGTTATCGTTCCGATTTGAGCGAAAAAGATGTTAAAGGACTGGCGAGAATTTGTTCGGGAAGTATCGGAAAAGCCATTAATTATGCCGATAATTCGGCATTGCACAGTTATGATGATTTATGTAAAATAATCTATGCAAAGTCAAAATTCAAAATTGCGGAATTGTTGGGTTTTTGTGATATGGCGGTACAGACTGAAGAAAGTTATTATTTGGTTCAGGAATTGATTTTGAAATTTTTATCCGAAAATATCAAAGGATGCAGTGATGTTGAGGCTTTGGGAATAGCTTGGGATAACGCTGTGAAGGCTTTTGATTCAACCGAGCGGTTAAATTTGGATAAAAAGCAAACGTTGATTAATGTAATTACAAGTATATGTAAAGTGATATAAGGGATTGATATGTTAGTAGACAGTCATTGTCATTTGGATTTTAATGATTTTGAAGAAGATTTTGAGGAAGTTCTCAGCCGAGCTAAAGAAAATGGTGTAACCACCATTTTGAATGCCGGAAATAATATTAATGAGTTGGAACAACAACTCGAATTGTCTGAAAAATATCCGTTTATTTATACTGCGGTCGGTGTGCATCCGCATAATGCCGGTGAATATCCGAATATTAAGGCGGAAGATTTTGTTGAGCAAACAAAACACAAAAAAGTTGTCGGTATTGGAGAGTGCGGATTGGATTATTACTACGATTACAGCCCGAAAGAGGAACAAATTAAAGTTTTTGTTGAACAAATAAAAGCTGCTCAACAGACCGGTTTGCCATTGATTATTCATACCAGAGATGCGGATGATGACACCATAGATATTTTGAAAGAAGAATATAAAAAAGCTCCGTTCAGCGGAGAAATTCATTGTTTTTCGTCTTCTAAAAAATTAGCGGATTTTGCTTTGTCGATAGGTTTCTATTTATCTGCTTCCGGTATTATCACTTTTAACAAATCAAATGACTTACGGGATATTTTTGCAGACATTCCGCTTGATCGGTTATTAGTAGAAACAGATGCTCCGTTTTTGGCACCAATTCCGATGAGAGGACGCAGAAACGAACCTTCTTTTGTATTGCATACAGCAGAGAAACTGGCTCAGATAAAGGATATTTCTTTGGAAGAATTGGCTCAGATTACGTCTGATAATTTCTTCAAATTGTTCAGAAAAGCCAGTGATAAGGGGAGGTACGAGTTCTGATGAACCGTCTGATTATCTTAGGGAGCGGGGCGGCTCCGGGTGTTCCTTCTTTGGGCTCGGGGTTTAATAAATGTAATCCGGAAAATCTGAAAAATATCAGGATGAGAACATCAACTTATCTGGAATTTGAAGGTGTTAAGCTTCTTATTGATACCGGTCCTGATTTGCGGACACAGTTGATTAATCAGAATATTCGAAATATTGACGGGGTTTTATATTCTCATTCGCATGCCGATCATCTCAACGGAATTGACGATTTAAGGGAAATTAATCGTATTAATCGGCAGAGTTTGAATTTTTATGCCGGAAAACAGACAACCAAAGAGATTGAAAGGCGTTTTAATTATTTGATTGCCTCAAAAAAAGCAACCAATAATGTTGTTCTTCGTCCGAGTTTGTTAGCCAATGTGGTGAAAGCTAATCATCCGTTTTATATTAAAAATGTGAAAATTACGCCGATTAAAATGCTGAATCATTGTCCGGAATGTTTGGGATATGTGTTTAATGACGGGGAGTATGTTCATATTGCTGATTTTAAGTTGTTGGCTTCCAGTGCTTATAAGATGATTGTAAGGCGTCCGAAGTTGATGGTTTTGCCGCTGACAAACATCAGAGGAGCCGTGCAGCATGCCGATTTGGATGAGCTTATGGCTTGTGTTGAGCGGATTCAGCCGGAAAAAGTTATTATCAACCATATGAGCAACGAATGTGATTATGATGAGGTTAATCGTTTGACTCCGGATAATGTTCGTCCGGCTTATGACAATTTGATTGTAGAGTTTTAGAAAAGGGAAAGTGTGAAGATGTTATGTGTTTATCATGTTGCCGATCATGACGGCAAAGGTTCAGGAGCTATTGTTAAAAGAGTTTATCCCGAAGCGGAACTTTTGGGATTGAACCATGATATGGAGATTCCTTATGCCGAGATAGAAAAACATGATAAAATCTTTGTTTGTGATTATGCTTTGCCGATAGATTATATGTTTGAGCTGAATAAAACCAAAGATTTGACGTGGATTGACCACCATGCTTCGGTTATCAAAGAATATGACGAGAAAATGGCGACAGGACAATATCAGCCGATTAAAGGCAGCAGGGTTTCGGGAACGGCGGCGATAGTGTTGACTTGGAAGTATTTCTTTCCGGATAAACCGGTTCCGGAAGGTGTTGTTTTGCTCGGATTGAATGATGTGTTTGATTTGCGGGATAAAAGGGTTCGTCCGTTTGAATATGCCATTCAGTCTATGGGGATTAATCGTCCTGAAGATGAAATTTGGTCCGAAATCTTTGATAATAAGCTGAATATTCCTGCCGTAGTCGAAAAAGGAGAGGCAATTTTGTCTTGGATAAGAGTTCGTAATTATCGTTTGGCAAGAAGTATAGCATTTGAAAGTGAAGTCAACGGGTTGAAATGTATTTGTGCCAATATGCCTCAGGGTTATTCCGACTTTTTTGATTCACTGGATAATGTTGATGAGTATGATGTTCGGATTAACTTCTTTATGAATAAAAAGAACTTATGGAATCTTTCTTTTTATACCTATAAAGACAATGTGAATGTTTCCGAGTTGGCGGCCAGTATGGGCGGCGGCGGACATGTCAAAGCGGCCGGAGCTTCCAACCTTTCGGAGTTACCCGAATTTTTGAGAAAAGGACTTAAGAAATAAGAGACTAAATCAGGGCTGTTTCGTGGGGTAAACAGCCTTTTTTTCTTGTGAAAAAAAATTAAAGTTGTAAAATCGGTGCGTCTAAATAATTTAATAATAAAAATGGAGAGAACTTAATGTCAAAAATTCTTATCACTTCCGCATTGCCGTATATCAACGGTGTGCCGCATCTGGGCCACATGGTCGGCTGTCTGCTTCCTTCCGATGTTTATGCCAGATATATGCGAATGATGGGAAACGAAGTTCTCTATATCGCCGGAACAGATGAACACGGTACGACTTCAGAAGTGGGAGCTCTGAACGAAGGAATGGATGTTCAGGCTTATTGTGATATGTATCATCAGCGTCATGCCCGGACTTATCAGGATTTTAAACTTTCTTTTGATTATTTCGGTCGGACTTCCAGTGAACAAAACAAAGAAATTACATATCATATTTTTGAACAATTGGATAAAAACGGTTATATTGAAGAAAAAACAATAAAGCAGATTTATTCCGTTGATGACAAGATGTTTCTTGCTGATCGCTATATTACGGGAACGTGTCCGCACTGCGGTTACGAAAAAGCTCGCGGTGACCAATGTGAAAATTGCACAAAGGTTTTGGAACCGACAGAATTAATTAATGCCCGCAGCACAATTTCCGGAAGTACTAATTTGGAAGTGCGGGAGACAAAGCATTTGTTTTTAAATCTGCCGAAGATTCAGGAACGTCTCGGTGAGTGGCTGAAAACTAAAGAACCATTCTGGCCGGATGTGGCTTATACCATTGCTCAGAAATGGTTGAAAGAGGGGTTGCAGGAACGTTGTATTACCCGTGATTTGAAATGGGGTTTTCCTGTAAATAAGCCGGGGTATGAAGACAAAGTCTTTTATGTTTGGTTTGATGCACCTATCGGATATATCGGCATTACCAAACAATGGGCGGATGAAAATACGGCAGAACGCAACTGGAAAGACTGGTGGATGAATGCCAAAGATGTCCGCTATGTGGAATTTATGGGAAAAGACAATGTTCCTTATCATTCCATTACTTTTCCGGCGACGTTGCTAGGAACCGGTGAAAACTGGACAATGGTTGATTATCTGAAAGGGATGAGCTATTTGACTTTTGAGGGTGGAAAATTCTCGAAATCAGAAAAACGCGGCGTTTTTGCCGAAGATGCCATTAAAGAATTTCCGGTTGACTATTGGCGTTATTGGCTGATGTCTAATGCTCCGGAGGCGTCGGATTCTTCTTTTACGTTTGATTTGTTTGCCTCGGTTGTGAATAAAGATTTGAATGGCGTTTTAGGTAATTTCGTGTCTCGTGTTTTGAAAATGACATCATCCAAAATCGGCAGTGAAGTTCCGGCCGGAGGAAATGATACCGAAGTGGAAGAGGCTTTGGTTAAGGTTTTGCAAGAAAGGATCAACGATTATTTCAAATATATGGATGAATTGGAATTCCGTAAGGCGTTGAACGAGTTGAGAGCTATTTGGGTTGAAGGCAATAACTATATTTCGACAACTGAGCCTTGGACGGTTATCAAGACAGATCCGGAGAGAGCTGCCGCAATTCTCAGAACCTGTATTAATTTGATTCGGATTTTTGCTGTTTTGAGTGCTCCGATTATGCCTGATACAGCAGAGAAAATGCTTGCCAAGCTTGGTTTGAAGCCTGAAGATATGCCTTCCTTGAAAGGTTTCTCCGTTAAAGATGAAATCAACGCTTTGAAATCGGGGAGTAAATTTGAAGTCGGGGATATGCTGTTTGAACGTATTACTCCGGAACGGGTTGAAGAATTAAAAGTTAAATATGGAAGTGATAAAAAATGAGATTTAAAAAGAAAACTGATAATTTTGGAAAGTTAAGAGGTTGGCCGGCATTTTTGCATAAAGTGTTTTTGGTTGTTTCTTATCCGTTCAGAAAACCGCTTGTTTTTATTCCGGTGGTTATTTTGTTGTATTTGGCTCCGACATTTCGAGGTGTTAAACCGACGGAAGTTCATTTGTGGTATTGGAGCAAAATCAAACAGATTGCTTCCGGTATTACGGCTTCCGTTTCAGATAAAACTAAGGATATACTTCCTGAAACAGCCAGAAATATTATTCAACAAGTAACAACTCCGGAACCGGAAAAGGGTATTGATCAGTTGGTGGAAATGCCTAGAATGACGCCGAAAGCCGTTCGCCGTCAGATGTTTGAAAAAGCAAAATCTGCTCCTGTCGCCGTTGATATTTTAGAAACGGAAGAAGCTTTGTCTGTTCCGGGTTTTCAAAATTCCGAAGAAAACAAAAATGTTGTTGGCGGAGGAGCAGTTGCTGAAACTTCTTCTCAAAAACTACCGACAGTAACCGTTCCGCGGAAATTGCCGTTGGTTTATTTGGATATTCCGAAGGAAATCAGCGGGGATATTAAAGTTAATAATGCCAATGAAATTGAAGTAGGCGGAACTTATCTGTTTTTATATGGTGTTTATATTAATCCGGACAGCAGCGAGGGTATCAATGCCAAAAATTTCTTGGAAATTATGACTAAAGAGCAAAAGGTGAGATGTACGATTTTGGCATATACTTATCAGGATATTGCAACGGGTATTTGTTATGTCGGTACAAAAAACATTAATCAAACATTGGTTGATGAAGGTTTGTCCAGAAACGTGGCATTATAGCTTTTAAGAGAAAGGTGCTAGTATGTGGCAGCCTGTTTTAATGATTAACGGATATCTTATCAGTGTTTTGGGTTTGGCGATGCTAATTCCTGCTGCGGTTGATATGTCTGTTAATAAAACAGGATGGTCTCTGTTTATTAATTCTTCTCTTGTTTCTGTTTTTATCGGGGTTTCGTTGTTTTTAGCAAATAGGAAAATGATAAAAAAAATCACGTTGCAGCAGGGATATTTGATTACCGTTGTCAGTTGGGTTTCCTTGACATTATTGGCGACGATGCCGTTTTTGTTTTACGATACGGTGTCCGGTTTTACGGATGCATGGTTTGAGGCGATGTCCGGTTTTACGACAACCGGAGCAACAATTATGAAAGATGTTGAGGCGTTACCTAAGCCGATTTTGTTGTGGCGTTCAATGTTGAGCGGGTTGGGCGGTATCGGAATTGTGATTTTTGCCGTGGCGTTGTTGCCGTTTCTCGGGATAGGGGGAATGCAGATATTCCAAAGAGAAAACTCGGATGTTAACGATAAATTTATGCCGAAATTTAATTATATTGCCAAGCGTATTCTTGCTGTTTATTTTTTTCTGGCAGTATTATGTGTTTTTTCTTTGCATCTTGCCGGAATGAACTGGTTTGATGCCGTTAATCACACCCTGACGACAATTGCCACCGGAGGGTTCTCAACGAAAAACAATTCAATAGGCTATTATCATAGTGTCAGTATTGAAATGGTTATTGCCTTATTTATGTTTTTGGGGGCTTTGCCAATGACTTTTTATATTATGGTTATGCAGAATAAGGATTTGAAGTCTTTTCGAACAGAGCAGGTAACTTTTTTTATCAGAGTATTATCGGTTTATATTTTGTTTGTGGCCTGTTGGCTGGTGTGGAATGGAAAATATGATTTTCTGTCGGCTCTCCGTTATTCGGTATTTAATATAGTTTCTGTTGTAACCAGTACGGGTTTTGCTTCAACCGACTATATGAAATGGGGTGTTTGGGCCGGAGCCTTCTTTATTGTGTTTGCTTTAACAGGTGGGTGTACCGGTTCCACATCCGGTTCCATCAAAATGTTTCGTTGGCAGGTCGTGATTGCTTATGTGAAGAAAACACTTATTACGGCAACGGATCCAAATCGGGTGGTACCAATTAAAGTGGGAAGTCTTACTACTTCGGAAACCGTTGTTTCATCTGTTTTGGTGTTTATGACTGCGTATTTTTTCAGTGTGGTTTTTTTGACAATTTTTGTTTCAATGACCGGATTGGATTTTGAAACGGCATTCAGTGCCGTGATTGCCTGTATGACGAATTCCGGTCCGGGGATTGGTCCTGTTATCGGGCCGTCGGGAAATTACAGTTCTCTTTCTGATACAGCAAAATATCTTTTGTCCTTTGCCATGTTATTGGGACGTTTGGAACTTTTGACGGTTTTGGTTCTGTTTACCAGAAATTTTTGGAGAAATTAATTTTTTTTACAAGAAAAGTAGCCTTTGCGTCAATACAGGGAGAACGAGAAAGCCCTCTCAATCGAGAGGGCTTTCATTGTTAGTTATGGATATGATTTTTTAATCCTCGTTGTCGGATGTTTGATCATCGCCAATCATTTCTGTTGTAAGGTGTCCGGCATCGGCACGGATTTTGTTCTCAATCTCTTCAGCCACTTCCGGATGATCTCTTAAGAATAATTTGGCATTTTCACGTCCTTGGCCGAGTTTTTCGCCTTTATAGGAGAACCAAGCACCTGATTTTTCAACAATTCCGGCTTTAACACCGAGGTCAATCAATTCTCCGGTTTTGGAAATGCCTTCGCCATACATGATGTCAAAATCA
>CAZFRT010000049.1:0-10360 GCA_964521455.1 uncultured Azospirillum sp. | reverse complement strand
ACCTTATAAAACAAGTGCGTCGGATAAAGAGGCTTCCTCGATTAAGGAAAAAGTTGAAAAAAAAGAAAAAGTAAAAAATACATCGGATGATTATAGGAAAACAGAAGTTAAGAGTAGTGATGCTGAAGTTGTTGCGGATAATCGTCCCGTTAAGCAAAAAATGGAAAAAGTTGATGACTCTGAAGGAGACGAAATTGCCGTCAGTATGGCTGTAAAAACTCCTGAGGTCGAAGTAGATGAAGGTATTGATGAGGCTGTTGCCGAGGCTTATAAACTGCCTTTATCTTTTGTCGCTTCTTTGGATGTGGTTTGCGTTTTTAATCCTGATACGCATGAAAGTTTTCAAATGAGCGGGGTTGAATTGGCGGAAAGATTGGCGTCCGGAGAATTTTCCAATGCGATGATTATGTATTTGGATAACGGACGGGATGTCAATGCTGTTGTCGAAGAGGCACCGGCTTTGCCTGAAGAATTATCTGTGGATGGCAAAAATCTTGTTGAAGAGATGGCTGCTTCCGAGAGTAAAGCAGAAGGTAACGGAGAAAAGTCGGCAAAAAAAACGTCCGCAAATAATGAAAAAATTGAGCTTCCGGAAGTTGATGTTGCGACTGAAGAAGTTGTTGCTCCTCTTTCCGAAGTTGATAAACAGGCTGAAAAAATAGCTCAAATGCTTGATGAAGGTCGGAAGGTAAAAATTGAAGTTAATGTGGATGAGGAAAGTTTTTCCTACCGTTCGGCAAAAGATATGACGGTTAGTTTGCTTCCTGTTGAAGAAAATATTGCCGAAAGTGGCAAAGTTGTGTCTTCTTCGGAAAAAAATTCTTCAATATCTTCGGCTGATGGTCAACAAACTGTTCAATCTCCTCAAGTTTCTGCTGCGATTGTATCCCCTTCAATGTCGGCAGTAACCGAAAATGCCGAAACCGTATCTGCGATTTCTTCGGAGCCTGCTCCGGTTTCCGTGGCAAATGCCGGAGCTCAAAGCAATGAAGCTTTAAATCAGGGTAAAATGGTTGCGACTAATGATGATAAAACATCTTTTCGTGAAGTTTACAAGGGTTTGAGTCGTGAAACAATAGATCAGATTAAAGTAAATATTACCAAATCGGCGGTTAAAGGTGTCGATAAAATTCAAATTCAGCTGAAACCGGAAGATTTGGGCAGTATTGAAGTTAAAATGCAAATTGGCAAAGACGGAAAATTGCAAGCTCATATTATTTCCGGACGTCCGGAAACGATGGAAGCTCTTCAAAAGGAAGTTGCAAATCTTGAGAAAGCTTTCAGTGATGCCGGTTTTCAAATGGATGAAGGCGGTTTAAGTTTTTCTTTCCGTGAAAGCAATTCTCAAAACGAACAAGGCCGAGATGAGGAGTTAAGACAATTTATCGGTAATGTTTTTGAACGGGAAACAGTACAAGAACAAGTTGCCGGGGATGAATATTTGCAGGGAACCGCCTCAAACGGTCTTAATATCAGAGTTTAGAAAAAAAGGAGAACAAAAATGGCAGATATTAACTCAATTAACGGTTATACGCAGACAGGGGCAGTAAAAACCACTGCAGCGGCCAGTCAACAGTTGTCCGCTGATATGAACACATTTTTAACTTTACTGACAACTCAGTTGAGGTATCAGGATCCGCTGGATCCGATGGATACGGCTGAATTTACAAACCAGTTGGTTCAGTATTCTGCGGTTGAACAGTCAATCCAGACCAACGCTAAATTGGATAAACTCTTGTCTATGAATATGTCCAACCTCGGAGCTCAGGCTGTTTCTTATATCGGAAAAGTCGCTCAGGTTTTAGGCGATGTTATGCCTCTGGAAAACGGGCAGGCTAAGGCAACTTATACTTTGGATAAAAATGTTGTAACGGCAACAATCAGCGTCAAAGACGTTAACGGTAAGATTGTTTATTCCGAACAAGGTAAGATTACGGCCGGAACTCACGAATTTACATGGGACGGCAAGGATTCTAACGGTAATCAGCTTGAAGACGGGGCTTATCAAATTGTGGTCAGTACAAATGTTCCGACAGGAGAAACTTCCGCCAGCATCATGACAACCGTTTTCGGAAAAGTTACCGGTGTGGCCAGTGATGATAATGGTGTTTATGTTGGCTTAGGAGATGCTGTAACGGCTAACTTAAGCGATATTCTGACCATTAGAAATGATAATTATTTTGATAAACAGACTGCCGCAGGAGAAAATGCGGGAGTTGACACAACTTCTCCGTCAGAAGAGGAGAGAAATATAGTATCGGATGTGGTTGATACATTAACAGACGTCGCAGGAGACGTAGCTCGTGCCGCCACTTTCGGATTAATTTAATAAGACTTTAGGAGAACAAAAATGAGTATATTTGGTGCTTTACAGTCAGGTATTTCAGGTTTGGCAGCTCAGTCCAGTGCGATGGGTGCAGTATCTGATAATATCGTTAATGTAAATACCGTTGGATATAAGACTACTAATGTAGCGTTCCAAACGTTGGTAACAAAACAAACTTCTTCCAGCAGATATTCCCCGGGCGGCGTGCAGCCGGTTACCAAACAGGGAATTAATGCCCAAGGTTTATTGTCTTCTGTATCTTCATCAACAGCAGTGGCAATCAGTGGCAACGGATATTTTGTTGTTAATCAGGCGGCTAATCCGGGAGATGGCGATTTGTGGGCTTATACCCGTGCCGGAGATTTTGGAGTTGACGAAAACGGTTATTTGAAAAATACCGGCGGTTTTTATGCTCAAGGCTGGTCTTTGTTGCCATGGGACGGAAACCCGAATGCACAGGTTGTGAATATTGGTGGTATCAATTATATGAAAGCATATTATGATACGGATGGTAGTACAATTTATATTAATGACAATATCATTGACGGTCGGAACCTGCGTCCGATTAACCTTTCCACCATCGGTGGAACGGCAACCCCGACACAGCAGTTGAGCTATGGTGCAAACTTACCGTCTAGTGATCCTATTTTTGATCCGACCAATGCCGAAGCCGGTGGTCGTCAAAAAATTTCCGCTCTGATTTATGACAGCTTGGGCAATGCAAGTAACTTGAGCTTAACCTATACTAAAACAAGTTCAAACGGTTGGGCAATGTCAACCAGTGTTCCGAGCGGAGCTGCTACGGTTGTTCTTAAAGGAAGTACGGAAGTCGGAGCCGATATTGATGCCGATGTTTATGCCGCTGCCGGACAATTGGAATTTACATCCATTCCGCAAAATGGTTCATCCATTGCTATTACCGACGCAGGAAGCAATGTAACTTATAACTTTATCTTTACGAACGGAACTGCTACCATTCCGGCGGATACGGCAGATGTTAAGAATGTTGCCGTCAATATTGCAGGCAGTATTGTTTCCGTGAGTGATTTTACTTCTGCATTTGCTGAAAAAATTCAGAGTGTTATGCCGTCGTCCGGACGTTTTACCGCCAATGGCAATAGTGTTCAGATTGTTCAATCAACAGCCGGTTCCGAACTGCAAATTGATGCCAGCAAAACATTGGCATGCGTTCAAAGTGCGGTTAATCCGTTGCCTGATACGGGTATTCCTACCGGTAAGTTCACAATTCCGGCAATTGATGACGCAATTAAAAACTGTGCCCGTATTGACTTTACATCAACATCTGAAGCAGCTTATCTGAATAAAACCGTGGTTGTTAACGGCAGAACATATACTTTCCGTAACGGCAAACAGGATGGTGATGAAAACAATGTTAATATCGCTGACGCTTTGGACGGTGCAGGAAATGTAGACCCGGCTAAAGTTGTGGAAGCTCTGCAAAATGCACTGAAAAACACCATTGACGAACCAAATCGTTTTGTTGCTAGCGGTACAAGTTTGGAAATTCTTCCTTCTGCAACCGGTGCTGATATTACTGTTGATTTCGCTGGAATTGCCGCCGGTGTAAGCGGTACTGCCCGTGACAGCGAAGACGGTTGGATTGCTCTTGGCGGCGGTAATACTGAATTTACATTATCAAAACAGTTTATCGTTAACACAACCGAAATTCAGGAAGGTTCTATTGTTCCGGCTGTTCGTTTCAACTCAGACGGTACGCCTAAGCAGTTTTATGTTGATGATATGTTCATCACTTGGGCTAACGGTGCTGAAAACATGGATAATGATCCGAACAACGGTACATCTATTAAAATCAGCATGGGTAATGTTGGAACCAACGACGGACTGACCAACCTTTCCGGAAGCTTTACAACCAACTACATTAAACAAGACGGTGCCAAGTTCGGAAGCTACAGCGGCGTAAGCATTGATGAATCCGGTGTCGTAACAGCATTGTTTGATAATGGGGAAACTCGTCCGATAGCTATTTTGCCTTTGGCAACATTTGCCAACCCGAACGGGATGGAGGCTCTGACAGGTAACTCTTGGATTGAAACCGATGCTTCCGGTCAGGCTTTGCTGAAAAGAGCCGGAACCAACGGGGCCGGAGAAATTTCCTCCAATTCGTTGGAAAGTTCAAATGTTGACTTGGCAACCGAGTTTTCAAATATGATTGTAACTCAGCGAGCTTATTCGGCAGCAACCAAGATTATTACGACCGCTGACGAAATGCTTGATGAATTAACTCGTATGACATAGTCGGTATACCCCTGAAACCTAAAGTCCTAAAGTCGCCCTGCCTGAAAAGGCAGGGCTTTTTTTGTAAAAACGTCTTTGAGATGTTTCCTTTCGAGTGCCTGTGAATAGATTGTATAAAATATTTTATTATTAAAAAAATTGAGGTAATTAATAGCTAAAGGGGAATATTTTTATAAATGGGCGGGATTTTTCCTGCCAAAGACTAAAATAGATTGGGGAATCTAGTGAATAATTTTATACAAAGTATCAAAAACTTGTCGCCGGGGCGTTTGGCTTCCATTGCGGCAATAATCGTCTTTTTGGTTAGTTTTTTCGTTTATATTGCAACGCAGATGAACTCCTCGGAGTATGCCGTATTGTATACGGATTTGGAGTTGGAAGATGCCAAGCAAATAGTTTCCCGTTTGGAAAGTTCCAATGTTAAGTACAAGCTGAGCAAAAACGGAACGGAAGTTTTGGTTCCTCTGGATCAGGTCAATAAAATGCGTGTGGATACGGCAGAATTGGCAATGGCTTCCAAGGGTTCCAATGTCGGATACGAGATTTTTGACCATACGGATGCTTTGGGTTCCACTAATTTTGTGCAAAATGTGAATTTAATCAGAGCCTTGGAAGGCGAATTGGCCAGAACGATTCGTTCAGTTGATAATATTAAGTCGGCAAGAGTCCATTTGGTCTTGCCGAAGAGAGAAATGTTTTCAAGGGAAGAGCAGTCCCCTTCAGCCTCTGTTGTTATTAAAACGATTAACGGCAAACTCAGTTTGCAAAGTATCCAGTCTATCCAAAAGATGATTGCTGCGGCAGTTCCTAAACTGGATATAAAAAATGTGGCGATTGTTGATACAGCCGGAAACCTCTTAACCAGAAACTATGAGGAGGAAGAGCGGATTACTAATGCCGAAAATGAAGTTTTGCGTTTGGAAAATGAACGAAAAATCGCTGCAAATGTTCAAAATATGTTGGAGAAGATTGTCGGAGAAGGAAAGGTTCGGGCTCAGGTTAATTTAGAGATGGACTTTGATCAGGTCGTTACCAATGAAGAACTCTACGATCCTGATAGTCAGGTTGCTCGTTCTCAGGCTACTATTACCGAAGAAGGAGCCAATACGGTTCAGGAATCTCCGGTAACCGTTTCTCAAAACATTCCGAACGGAGATACAATCACCGATTCTCAGGGAACATTTTCACGCTCCTCAAGAACAGAAGAGACGATTAACTATGAAATTTCAAAGATTGTCCGTAATAAGGTCAAAAATTCCGGTACGATTAAACGTTTGACTGTTGCCGTTATGATTGACGGTATTTATGAACGCGATGCCGACGGCAAAGTTATCTATAAAAGCCGTACTCCGGAAGAAATGGAACAAATTACGGCTTTAGTCAGGAGTGCCGTCGGTTATGATGCCAATCGCGGCGATATGGTGGATGTCGAAAATCTGCGTTTCGTCGGAATGTGGGATGAGGCTCCTGCGGTTGAAGAACAGTTAATTTTAGGCTTTACCAAAGCTGAACTGATTCGCATTGCCGAGGGGATTGGTGTCGCAATTGTTGCAATACTGGTTATATTATTGGTCATCAGACCGCTGATTAATAATGCGTTTGATACCCAAAATAGCGGAGATGCAAAATTGTTGGGAAATTCTGATGATGATAATCTGTTGTTGTCAAACTTCCTCAATGATGAAGATGGTGAGATTGAAGAACTGATGAATATGAATAAGGTTGACGGAAGAATAAAAGTGGCTTCATTGAAACGAATTAACGATATTGTCGAAAAGAACCCGGAAACCGCTGTCAATATTATCCGTGGCTGGTTGTATAACGATAATTAATGTGGGGAAGTTAAAGTGGCAACAATGAAACAAAATGTATTAGACGACTACAATCTGCTTTCCGGCCAGCAGAAGGCTGCGATTCTGATGATGTCGTTGAGTGAGGAACACTCTGCTTCCATTTTCTCTTTAATGGATGATGAGGAAATTAAAGAGTTATCCGTTATTATGGCAAGCTTGGGAAAGGTAAATTCCAATGTAGTGGAGCAGATATTCTCTGAATTTGTGGAAAAAACTTCCAATACCGGTACCTTAATAGGAACTTACGAAAGTACGGAACGTTTGTTGGCCAAGGCTCTGGATAAAGACCGCGTTTCCGTTATTATGGAAGAAATCCGCGGTCCGGCCGGTCGTACGATGTGGGATAAGCTGGGTAATGTTAACGAACATGTTTTGGCAAACTATCTTAAAAACGAATATCCGCAAACAATTGCCGTTATCTTGTCAAAGATTAAAGCCGAACATGCGGCTAAAGTTATTGCTCTTTTCCCTGAAAACTTCGCCATGGAAATCGTTATGCGTATGATTCGTATGGATTCTGTACAGAAAGAGGTTTTGGATGGCTTAGAGAAAACCTTGCGTAAAGAATTCATGAGTAACTTGTCTAAGTCTACCCGTCGGGATTCTCATGAACTGATTGCCGATATATTCAATTCTTTGGATCGCAATACCGAAAACCGCTTAATGGATGCCTTGGAAGAACGTAACCGTGAGAGTGCGGAACGCGTCAAGTCTTTGATGTTTACGTTTGAAGATTTGGTTCGTGTCGATTCTCAGGGTATTCAGATCTTGCTGCGTAATGTTGATAAAGATAAACTGGCTATCGCTTTGAAAGGTGCTTCGGATACGATTAAAGACCTGTTCTTTAACAATATGTCTTCCCGTGCCGGAAAGATTATCAAAGAAGATATGGAGGCTATGGGACCTGTTCGTCTGCGTGATGTCGAAGAGGCTCAACAGTATATTGTTACCGCAACCAAAGAACTGTCTAATTCCGGAGAAATTGTTATTTCTGAAGGCAAAGATAACGACGAGCTTATTTACTAAGTCGGAGTATGGGGAATGGCGGAATTTAAAAAGTTTATGTTTGACAACTTCATTGTTGAGGATACTGAAAAGAAGATTGAAGAGGATATTATTGAAGTTGTTGAAACGCCAGTTCCTGAAAATGTTCCGGAACAGAAAACAGAGGTTGAAGATGTTCAGGATGTTGTTTGTGAAGAAGTTATCGAGCCAGAACCCGAGCCTATAAAAACATATACGGAAGAAGAATTGGCGGAGCAAGTTCGCATTGCGGAACAAAACGGATACGAAAAAGGGTTTAAGAGTTCTCAATGCGATATAGACGCGGCTTCGGTCAATGTTTTGAATGAAATTAATAATCGTCTTTTGCAGCTGATAACAGATGAACAAAAGCAAAATTCGGAGATGGAAAAACAGTCGCTTGATTTGGTGTTGAGTATAGTTCGCAAATTGGTTCCGTCATTGTTGGCAGATGAGGCAAAAAATATCGTAAATAAGTTTATTGCTGATAATTTCAACAATTTTAAGAATGAAGCAAAATTATCTTTCTATATTCATCCGGATATTATATCATGTGTACAGAAGAATATTGCCAATCTGGCTAACCGCCATGATTTTGAAGGAAAAATCGCCCTCCACAAAGACAACAATCTGGGTATAAGCGATTGCCGTATAGAGTGGGAAAATGGCGGTGTGGAAAGAAATGCCGGGCATTTGGTCGGTAAAATTGAAACCATGCTGGAAGAAAAACAGAACTAAGTTTTAAACTGGAGAAAACGAAATGAATAAAGATTTAGAATTGGATGAGTTAAGCGAAAGCTCCGTTTTGGATGATGAACCGGTTCTGAGAAAAGACAATGGAATGGATGATTTTGACATTCCGAGTTCCGCCAGCGATTTGGAAGCTGTTTATGAGATACCTGTTAAGGTCTCCGCAATTTTGGGTAAAACCAGAATGAAAGTCAGTCAGCTTCTTAAGCTCAATAAAGGGGCGATAATTGAGTTGGATCGCAAAGTCGGCGAGGCAATAGATATCTATGTCAACAACAATCTGGTAGCCCGTGGCGAAGTTGTTGTAGTGGATGATAAGCTCGGAATTACCATGACAGAGATTGTCAAATCCACCACTAAATAGGTGTTGCTGATATGGAATTGCTGATAGTCGGAACATTAAACGGTCAAATCGGAGCTGCCAGTAAAATCGCTATCCAAAACGGAGGAAGCGTTTCCGTGGCGGATACCGAAGAAAAGGCGTTGGATATTTTGCGTTCCGGAAAATCCATTGAGCTGGTGATGATAGACGTTAAGTTAGATGTCTATAAGTTTATCTCTTCTTTGGAAAGTGAAAGAATCAATGTTTTGGTTGTTGCCTGCGGTGTGGCAAATGATCCGGCATTGGCCGTAAAAGCAATTAAAGCGGGAGCAAAAGAATATATTCCGTTGCCGCCTGATCCTGAGCTAATCGGAGCAGTTTTGGCCGCCGCCACCAGAGAAAATCATGCTTTGATTTATGGTGATAAGAAGACCGAGGCTGTTTTGAAGATGGCAAAACAAATCGCTCCTTCCGAAGCAAATATCTTGTTGACGGGAGAGTCCGGAACCGGTAAGGAGATTTTTTCTCGTTTTGTGCATGACAATTCCAAAAGAGCCAATAAAAAATTTGTTGCCGTTAACTGTGCCGCCATTCCAGAAACCTTGTTAGAATCAGAGTTATTCGGATATGAAAAAGGAGCGTTTACCGGAGCTGTGGCTCGTCGTATCGGAAAATTTGAGGAAGCTAGCGACGGGACTTTGCTTTTAGATGAAATCTCTGAAATGGATATTAAAATTCAGGCAAAATTGTTGAGAGCCATTCAGGAAAAAGAAATCGACCGTATTGGCGGAAAAGCTCCGATTAAGGTTAATACCCGTATTATTGCCACCTCTAACCGGAATTTGGATGAGGCGGTTAAAAACGGTACTTTCCGTCAGGACTTGTATTATCGTTTGAATGTTGTCAATCTGAACATTCCGGCATTACGGGAACGTCCGGACGATGTTGTTGTTCTCGCCAAACATTTTGCTAAAAAGTATTCTGAACTGAACGATATTCCGTTAAAGCCGATCAGCAAAGAAGCCGAGCAGAAATTATTAAACTACCTCTGGCCGGGAAATGTCCGTGAGTTGGAAAACACCATCCATCGGGCGGTATTGCTGAGTACGGGAGAGGAAATTGATTCTTCAGCCATCATTCTGGATGATGAAAATTCCGTGATTAATAAAGAAGACGAGGTAATGAGCGGAGCGGAATTTGTCGGCAATACACTGGCAAATGCCGAGCGTAATTTGATTATTGATACCTTAAAACACACCATGGGTAATCGGACAACCGCCGCCAATATTCTCGGCATATCCATCCGAACATTAAGGAATAAATTAAAACAATATCAGGAAGAGGGAATAGACATCCCGCAAGGACAATAAACTGACTTATGGCAAAGAAACCGGTAAATAACGCCTCAATGTTTGGCGGAAAATCTTTCAAAGAGTTGTTGATCTCCTCCACCAAGAGGGGAGACATCTTTTTTGCGTTAGCCATTATTTTAATGTTGGTTATTTTGATTATGCCGATGCCGGCTTGGCTGTTGGATATTGCTTTGGCATTTTCAATTACCTTGGCTTGTCTGGTTTTAATGACGGCGATTTTTATTGAAAAGCCGATAGAGTTCAGTGCGTTTCCTTTAGTCTTATTGATTACCACCATGTATCGTTTGTCGCTGAATCTGGCGTCCACACGTCTGATTTTGGCAAACGGATATCTCGGTCCGGATGCCGCCGGTCAGGTTATTAAGGCTTTCGGCGGATTTATTATGGGTAATAACTTTGTTATCGGCGTTATTGTCTTTGCAATTTTGGTTTTGGT
>CAZFRT010000048.1:0-10423 GCA_964521455.1 uncultured Azospirillum sp. | reverse complement strand
TTGGTCGGGGCAGCAGGATTCGAACCTACGACATCTTGCTCCCAAAGCAAGCGCTCTACCAGACTGAGCTATGCCCCGATTCCGTCTTCGCTCTCTAAATTATCGAATTTTTTTTATTTTGCAAGTGTTTTTTATAAAAAAAATCCACTTTTCATTTCAGGCAAAACAACCTTTTCATAAAACTAAAGAATTCCCCTTTCCTTAAAGCTGAAATCTCCGTATTTACCCACGATAAAATGATCCAGAAGCGTTATTTCCACAGTCTCACCCGCTTCTTTTATCTTTTTGGTAATTGCAATATCCACTTGTGAAGGCGTAACATCTCCGGAAGGATGATTATGAACCAGAATTATTCCCTTTGCTTCTCTCTCCAATGCCGAACGAATAACTTCCCTCGGATGAATAGAGACATAATCCACTGTTCCCCTCTGTTGAACCTCTTCCCCGATAAGACGATATTTCTTATCAACAAACAAAATCCTAAATTCTTCAACCATATTATATGCCATGCTCGAACGGCAATAATCCATCATCGCATCCAAATGACTGATAACCGGTTCATCTGAATTTCTCAGATTCTGCCACGACATACGCAAAGCTGCTTCCTTTACAATTTTCAAGACTGCAACCGTCGTCTCTTTCACCCCTTCAATAGCTGAAAGTTTCTCCGGCGAAGCATTAACCACGCCGGCAAAATCCTTAAAATTTCTAATCAGTTCTTTAGCCAAAGGTTTAACATCCCGACGAGGAATGGCTATCGTCAACAGAAGTTCCAACAATTCATAATCAGGCATATCTTTACCTCCACCGGCAAGAAACCTGCTTCTTAATCTTTGCCTGTGTCCGACATAATGCGGTTTTTCCGAATGAGTAGTTCCTGTCATGTTTTACTCGGTTTTATAAGGCGGACGATCCAAACCTTTTGCAGAGAAAGTAAACACTTCGCAACCGTCTTTGGTAACCCCCATAGAATGTTCAAACTGAGCGGATAAAGACTTATCCCTTGTAACCGAAGTCCAACCATCTTTAAGAATAATCCCGTCCGGTCGTCCGACATTAATCATCGGCTCAATCGTAAAAAACATCCCTTCTTCCAAAACGGTTCCCGTTCCCTTTCTTCCCACATGCATCACATTCGGCAAATCATGAAAAACTCTTCCCAAACCGTGTCCGCAAAACATATCGACCACCGAATAACCGAACTTATGGGCATACTCTTCTATTACAGCCCCAATATCTCCGAGTCTTGTCCCCGGCTTAACCACATCAATGGCTCTCATCAAACACTCATAAGTAACATCACATAAACGTGTTGCTTTCAGTTTTGGCTTTCCGGCATAATACATACGGCTTGTATCACCATACCATCCGTCCACAATGGCTGTAACGTCAATATTCAAAATATCTCCGTCAGCAAGTTTGCGTTCATAATCAGGAATACCATGACAAATAACATGGTTTATTGAAATACAGGTCGCCTTCGGATACCCTTTATATCCCAAACAAGCCGGAACGGCACCTCTTGAAATCATATATTCCCGCATCAAATCGTCCAACTCTCCGGTCGAAACACCGACTTTGACATAAGGGGTAATATAATCCAAAGTATCTGCCGCAACTTGTCCGGCCACTCTCATTTTCTCAAATTCAGAAGCATCATGAAGCATGATGCCGTCACGTCTTTTTATTGCCACCGCAAAACTCCTGTGTTTAATACAATATCTCCATCTTTTTTGATATTGTTACACTTCTTTCATCAATATTGCAACCATAACAAAAGAAATTTAACCCGTTTTTTGCCTCGTCAAAAATCTTTGCTGCGGCAATCTGATCCAAACTCCAAACAAACTTGACACCCGAACAGTCCATTCTCGGCACAATCAACACCACCGCGGTTTCATGCCCTTTTTTACGGAGTAGGCGAAGCTCTTCAAACATTTCCATTTCATAAAAACTGATGTAAGACGGAAACACGACATTCGGTCCGATTTTGTTACTGATACCGACCAGATAAACATAACATTTTTTTGCTCTGCCCTTGGAAAATTCGAAATTAGCACGAACCACGCTTTCCCCGTACTCAATCTTTCGCAAATCCGTATATTCCGAAAAATCACTTAACACACCTGAGTGAAAAGCCTCAACAAACATATCTTCAATATAACAGGGATTAACCAATATCAGTCCGTCCCCCTTATTTATCAGTTGAATTTCGTGCTTCAAACGCCGTTGCGGATGAGCCACCGGACTCAGCCATACATTAACGCCTTTGGCATAAAGATTGTTGACATAGTCAATCTCAGGACAAAAAGTCGGAACAATCGTATCATCCGGAAGCCGTACATCAAGAATAACATCTTTATAAATATTGGTAATAACCCCTTTTATAAGATTATCAGGCAAATTCAACGCTTATATCTCCTTTTTTTGCCAAATTAAAATCAGCCTTTAAAATGCTTTCTGGCCTCGGCAATCATTATCTCTCTTGCTTTAATATCATATTTCCTTTCTGATTTCTTCTTTTTTTTCGGATCTGAGGCTTTATGCTTGATTTTTTCCACAGACTGAAGTTCGTCGGCCATCTCTAAAATCTTTTTATACTTTGGTTTCAGCTCGCTTTTTGCCCCGTTTCCGCCTCGAGACGGTTCCGTATATTCACCTATTCTTTTTATAAAACTTCCCGACGGAGAAATCACATCATAGTGCGTTATCATTCGTCCGTCCTGAATCACTTCACTGAAAGATCCCACAAACCTCATTTGAGACTTATTAAAATCAGCCAACGGACTAATTCCCGATTTTGCAAACAAATATGCCCCGTTATCACAAGTCGTAATATTTCGGGTAACCCTTTTAATCACATTCATTGCAAAGCGGCGTTGAACACGGCTTCCATGCTCCGGAACAATCATAACTTCAGGATTACTTTCATATACAACCCTTAAAACATTTTCCAATTCTCCGGGATAGCAATGACCGCTTTCCTGCATATAGGCCGAAATATACTTGTTGCCTTCCGCTTCATTTTCAATAATCACACAACCTGCGGTATTGGCTTTTTCTTTTCCGGACGCCACATGTCCTTCCGGATCAACATCTTTAATTTCTCTCTGGCCATGAACAAAAGTAACATTTTTCCCCATCGAGATATACATATCCTGCCCTTCGGTAATATTGATATATTGGGAGTTCATATTCATCCCGTCGCTGCGAACTTTTTTATCTCCGAAAGCTCCGCTCACAAATATTGCCTGCATTCCCAACGGCCGAGATACAAAACTCGCAAAATCTCCGCCATGAACATAACGACGAATATTATCCCACAACAATTTCTGCTCTTCTGCCTTTTTCCCTTTACAGAAAAACACTGAACGCTGTGTCGCGTCAAAGGCTTTTCCCTGCACGTCTCCGCGAATAAAAACCGAACGTCCGGCATTTCCCGCCGCCAAAACATACATACACAAAAGTTCGTTACTTCTGGAAATTACCGGAAAAATCAATTGGTTTCCGGACTGACTTCTGACAACATCTTCAATATTTTTAATCAATTCCTCCGGTTCTTTTCCCCGTTCTTTTTTAGACATCAAGGAAGTTGAATCCGTAAAAAATGCCGTTACTTTGTTTTCATTGACAAAACGACTGAACTCTTCTTGATTAAAACCGTCTCCGATAAGAACTTTTCGGGTATGAAAATCCCCCAAATCCAATAACCCCTGATCAAATCGGCCATCAACATACGAAGCAATGTAAAATCCCAAAGAATCACTTGCGGTGTGAGAAACATTCAGAGCTTTGACCTTCATGCTGTGGTTTAATTCAACCATTCCTTCATCTCCGGTTTTCATAATCTTCACTTCCGGAAAAGCAGAACGTCCCAATCCTGTTTCATACATAAATTTCTCTAAAAGAGCCTTGGTATACCCTCCGGTATAAACCGTAGGGAAACGATATCCCATCTTAAAAAAGTTAAGCAGTCCGTCAATATGGTCGGCATGGGCATGAGTCAGAAAAACCGCATCCAACGGCTTAGCTGCTCTAACATCGTCTTTATCCAGAAAACTGCTGATATCTGCCTGCGTGGTGTCATATTTCCCAGCATTGGAAAGTTTCACCCCGGAATCCACCATAATCCGGCAGCAACTTCCGTCAGAATTCAACACTTCAATCACTTTGCAATTGGCTCCGATACCGTCTTTGTTACATCCGCCCAAGATATAAACTCTGGTACCTACTTCCCTTCCTTGCAGCTTTTTTTTGTTCTTTTTCATCCCGTATCATATCCTTATTAGAGAGAAAAATCATTTCTGCCTTTGCCAAATTTTGAGAATGTCTTTCGAGCCTGAGCCTTATCAGCCTCTTTCCCAAAACGTTCGGCTTCCTCTTTTGTTGCACGCCCCTTTTGAATTCTAATTTCTTTTGATGCAAAAGGAGAAAGCATATTGTAAATTTCCACTGTTTGACCGTACTCATCAGGATATTGAACAGCCTCTACCCTATCCAAAACCAACGTACGTCCGAACGGCTGACCGGCAATTTTTTCCTGTCTGGTTCCGATAAGCCCGTAATTTATTTTATCGGTTTTCTCGGCTTCACCCGGCTCTAAGCGTAAAACATCTCCGTTTTCAACAAACACCGTATTAAAACCCATTTCCTCTGCAACAACTTGTCCTTTCTGACGTTGTCCCGTATCGCCGTGAGCAGAAATAACCACAATATCCCTGTCTTGATGTTGAGATAAGAATTCCGTATATTCTTCCTTATTCATATGTCCGCTTGGCTGAAACGGCAGAATAATCGAGTTTGAAACCATTCTGATATCCGACGGATTTTCATAAATTTTGGCACCGTCACGAGCTATCTTGTTATAAACGCGTTTCATTCCGTTCTGGTTAATCCCCGGAGAATGAACTTTTTCGCCGTTTTCATCCTCCACCCAGACACCGCCGACACATTTTTGCGAAACAATAACAACGTCATGACTTTTGTCATCATCGCTTTCGGCATAAACTACCAAACCGGACTTTCCGGCTCCTTCTTTAACATAATCACCGGCTCCGTCGGCAAACGGACCGGATAAAATAACCACTCTTTTATTAAACGGAACCGCTTTTTCAAATTCCTCACGAGTTCCGCCGACAATCACATTTTTATATTTTTTCAAGTCTCCTCTCAGCTCGGAGATTCTGGCTGTAAAGCTCAAGCCGGGAGCATCAATAAACACTTTTCTTCCGCTCTGCATGGCTGCTTCAAATATCGGAGCGGCATTTTCCAAACTTCCCGAAATAACCGAAGTAACAATTCTGCTGTCTTCATTCTCATCCATAACCTTTTTATAAGAGGAAACCTTCTCCTCATTGGTAATAATCGCCGTATTCGACGCATTGGACGTTGAGTCGGAAATCAAATGCGTAACAAATTCATTTTCAAGCAATGCCTGATAAGCTTTTTTATCAAAGCTGTGTCCGACCATGGCTTCACGCATGGTTCCGTCTCCGGTAAAGATAATACCTGCCTCATCATTACCGTTAACCTTTGATAAAACATGGTATCCCAAAGAGTTATGAGCTGTGTGGGAAAATGCAATCGGGGTTACAAAAACATGGCCTCCCTCAACCGGAAAACGCCCGTTTTGAATATCTTTTGCCTTTACCACTACGCCATCGTTTCCATCACCAAAAACAATCCTGTCTCCCGGTTCCACGGCTACCACTTTCGGACGATACTCGGCGGGAATACCCGATTGAGACATTTTTCCTTCCATAAACAAGGCCCCGTACGGGCTGGCATAAATCGTCGGGCTTTTGATTCTTGAACCGTCTTCATATTGAGCGGCAATCACATCAAGCAAGGCTTGCAAATGGTCAAAGTGAGTATGAGTAATCAAAATTCCGTCTATCGGTTCCTGAGATTTTTTTCTGTCCGTATCAAAATGCTTAAGCAAATCCGTAAACACGGCATCATACGTCCGATCGCATTCCGCCGGCTTAAAACCAAAATCCACAAGCAAACGCACAATATCCTGCCCCATATCCACATTGGTAACCGTATAGCTTGATCCGCCGACGCCGGTTTCTCCGCAGGAACCGTTGATTGTAAGAGTGGTGCCGATAGGTTTACGATCTTCAAAATGCCTTGCCATGTCAGATTCTCCTTCAGGAATTAAAGTTACCTAATAAAATACACATTTTTGACAAAAAATCAACTTATTTTTAGTCCAAGAATGTGTTTTTTGTCAAAATAAATTCATTACCTTGAAAAATCATGATGAAAACATATTTTTTTATAGAAAAACAAAAGCAATGGAGAGACAAATGATTAACTTGAACAAAATACTTTACAGTATTCTGGTTGTTGTTGCAACGGCATTCCTATGCAGCTATTTTACCAAATTCGGCATCGACGGCTGGTACAACAACATCGAAAAAACGGCAATAACACCTCCCAATTCTGTTTTTCCTATAGTCTGGAATATTTTGTATATTCTGATGATTATTGCATTCTATCTGATTCTGAAATCACCCGAACACAAAGAATACAAAACAGCAAAAACCTTCTTCTTAAGCCAACTTATTCTTCAGATTGTCTGGTGTTTTTTGTTTTTCTACAACGGTTTTATCGGCTTAGCGTTTGCCATCATTTTTTTGTTAGATTTTCTCGTATGGAAAACCATGTTTTTGTTCAGAAAAATAAACCGAACTTCTTATCTCCTCCTTCTCCCGTATTTTATATGGCTGTGCTTTGCTTCCATCCTTAACTTTTCTTTCATTGTTTCTCAGGGACTAATTGTTGTCTTTTAGCAAAATTTTACTAGACTCTGCTCCCAAAATATTCTAAAAATGCAAGGTTATTAAAATTAAAATTTTGGGAAGTAAAAATGACAACTACATTAAAAGACATAAGAAGTACTTATCTGAATTTCTTTGAAAAGAACGGACATAAAGTTATTCCGTCCTCTTCTCTTGTCCCTGACAATGATCCGACCCTGATGTTTACCAACTCAGGCATGGTACAATTCAAAAATATTTTTACAGGTAACGAAACCCGCGATTACAAACGAGCGACAACTTCCCAAAAATCCGTTCGTGCCGGCGGCAAACACAATGACTTGGACAATGTCGGATACACCGTTCGTCACCACACTTTCTTTGAAATGCTCGGCAACTTTTCTTTCGGAGATTACTTCAAAGATGAAGCTATTGCTTGGGCTTGGGAACTGGTCACCAAAGAGTTCGGCCTGCCGAAAGATAAATTGGCTGTGACATACTATCACACAGATGATCAGGCTCGCGAAATTTGGAAAAAAGTTTCAGGTCTGCCTGATGATCGTATTATCAGCATTGCCACCAAAGACAACTTCTGGCAAATGGGCGACACCGGTCCTTGCGGCCCCTGCTCTGAAATTTTCTACGATCACGGACCTGAAGTTTGGGGCGGTCTTCCCGGAACACCGGAAGAAGATGGCGACCGCTGGATTGAAATTTGGAATCTTGTTTTTGACCAATTTGAAGATTTACCGGATGGAACCCGCATTCCGCTGAAACATCCCTCCATTGATACCGGTATGGGTTTGGAACGTATTTCAGCCATTTTGCAAGGGGTACATTCCAACTACGAAATTGATTTGTTCCAAAACCTGATTAAAGCTATTGCCGATTTGGCAAATTCAGATCCGAACGGACCTCTGAAAGCCTCTCATAACGTAATTGCAGACCACCTGCGTTCAACCAGCTTCCTGATTGCCGATGGTGTAATGCCCTCTAACGAAGGCCGCGGTTATGTATTGCGCCGCATTATGCGCCGTGCAATGCGCCATGCTTACCTGTTAGGCGTTAAAGAGCCGATGATGTATAAACTGTTACCTGCTTTGCAAAAAGAAATGGGGGAAGCTTATCCGGAACTTTACCGCGCCGAAGCCTTAATCAGCGAAACCATCAAAGCCGAAGAAATGCGTTTCCTTAAAACTCTGGATAAAGGTATGCGTTTGTTAGATGATGAGACTAAAAATCTTAAAGCTGGAGATGAACTTTCCGGTGCTACTGCATTCAAATTGTATGATACTTACGGCTTTCCGCTTGACCTCACACAAGATGCTTTGCGCAACAAAGAAATGCAGGTAGATGTCAAAGGCTTTGAAGCTGCCATGGAAAAACAGCGCACCGAAGCTCGCAAAAACTGGGCTGGTTCAGGAGATGCCGGCACCGAAAAAGTTTGGTTCGAAATTCAAGATAAACTCGGCGCAACAGACTTTCTCGGTTATAATACCTTAAAAGCAGAATGCCTTGTTTCTGCTCTGATTGCAGACGGTAAAGAAGTCAAATCCGTTAACAACGGTGAATTTTATCTCGTTGCCAACCAAACCCCCTTCTATGGTGAAATGGGCGGACAAGTCGGTGATATCGGTAAAATTTATGGCCCGAATTGCGAGATTGAGGTTATCGACACCAAGAAAAAACTGCATGAGATTACAGCACATCTCTGCCGATTGGTTAAAGGCGAAGTTAAAGTCGGTGACAATTTAACCTTTGCCGTCAACGAACAAAATCGTGCAGATATTGCCGCTAACCACACCGTTACACACATTCTGCACAAAGTTCTGCGCGATATGCTCGGAACGCATGTTACCCAAAAAGGTTCTTATGTGGCTGCTGATCGCATGCGTTTTGACATTTCTCACCACAAGCAGATTTCCGAAGCGGAAATTCTTGAGGCAGAGAAACGCGTCAACCAAATTATCCGCGAAAACCATAAAGTTATTACCCGCATCATGGGACAAGAAGAAGCAATTGCAGAAGGCGCCATGGCTTTGTTTGGTGAAAAATACGGCGATGAAGTTCGCGTTGTTTCCATTTGCGATAACAGCGATAACTGCTTTATTTCAACGGAACTCTGCGGCGGAACTCACGTAAAATCTACCGGTGACATCGGTTATTTCAATATTATATCAGAATCTGCCGTCGGTGCCGGTTTACGCCGTATTGAATGTGTCACCGGACATCATGCCGAAAAATATGTTCAGGAAATTGAAAATAAGCTGCACCGTATTGCTCTGGCCTTAAAATCAGACCTCGGCAGCATTGAAAATCGCATTGCTCAGTTGCAAGAAGACAAAAAGAAACTGGAAGCAGACATTTTCAATCTGAAAAAGAGCATGGTCAGCAATAAAAGTGCCAACGACCAAGATAAACCTGAAGAAATAAATGGGGTTAAATTTGTCGGTAAAAGCCTGCAAAATATTCAAGCCAAAGAACTAAAAGCCTTTGTTGATGAAATTAAAGAGAACATTGGTTCCGGCATTATCGTTTTAGCTGCTGAAAACGAAGGAAAAGCTTCAGTTGTTGTGGGTGTCACCAAAGATTTAACCGACAAATATTCTGCTGTAGACCTTGTCAGAATTGCCTCAGCCAAAGTTGGCGGACAAGGCGGCGGCGGACGTCCGGATATGGCTCAGGCAGGCGGTCCGGACGGCAGCAAAATAAAAGAAGCTGTCGACGCTGTTAAACACGCGCTCTAAAACAAAGCCCCTCTTATTGAGGGGCTTTTTCATAGGATATCAACCAAAAGATACAATGATAAAAAAATTCTATTGCATTAATAAAAAAAACTGTTAAACAATCTTTATAGCATAAAAACAAACAGAGAGTAAGTGTCTATGAAAAATCCGTTTCACTCCAGATTTCAATCCAGAATCAAATTCTTCACGGGACACAGTTTTTTCAGCACGCAAAAATTCAAACTCTTTGCATCGCGAAACTTCAAATTTTTCACACCGCAAAACTTCAAACTGTTTGCCACACAAAACTTTAAGTTTTTCGCCCCTAAAATAAACAAATCTTATAAAAAAGAAATTTACCGCAAAGCAATCCATTTAAGCTCTTTATGGATTCCTGCTGTCATATATTTCGTCAATCAAGGCCTCTCTATCATAATTTTTTCAATTTTTTTTGCCTGCGATGCTATTTTGGAATACGGAAATTATAAACGCTGGTCTTGGGCCAGAAGAACTTTCGGAAGTCTGTTTTTTAAAACCCTGCGCAACAAAGAGACTAAAAAAGTTTATTTTCAGGTAAGCGGTTCGTTATATGTCCTGTTAGCGGCCATCGCTTGTTCCCTGCTCTTTTCAAAACCCGTTGCCGCAATTGCAATGACGGTTATGCTCATCTCCGACACCTTTGCTGCTCTTGTCGGTAAAGCCTGCGGAACGAGAAAAATCTACAAGCATAAATCTATGGAAGGAACCATTGCCTTTTTCCTCAGTGCGTTGCTTATCAATATGCTGTTTGAACCGTTATACCACTTTACCTATGCAAGCGTTCTGGCATGTTTGGCGGCCACTGTCGCAGAAATATATGAAGATAAGATTGAAATTGACGATAACCTTTCCATTCCTTTGTTTATCGGCGCTGTCTTAACCATTTTGGGATAG
>CAZFRT010000047.1:0-10720 GCA_964521455.1 uncultured Azospirillum sp. | reverse complement strand
CCATAATGTGTCCGTAGTGCGGTGTACCGTTGGCAAACGGAGGACCGTCATAAAACACAAATTCGGCAGCTCCGTCACGATTGTGGACGGATTTTTCAAATGTTCTGTTCTCGTCCCAAAATTTCAGGACTTCTTTTTCCACTTCGACAAAGTCCGGCTTTGCCTTAACTTCAGCATAATGTTTAGTCATCAATAAACACCTTAATTTTTAAAATAAATGATTGAAATAAAGATTTTTGAAATTTGATTTTATGTATAAGAAAAGTGCATCCCCTAAGGGATAATAATGAAAACGGAACGTATGATAAAATTTTGCAACATTTTCTTAAATTCTCTGATTAAACTGCTAGTAATTTAATACAAGAAAATGCTTGAGTCAAATACAAATTAACGATTGCAAAGAGATGTTTCAGCGATTTTTGAAAGTATTGGTTAAAAATCTAAAGCGGATAAATTCCCAGGTTTTGGCTCCTCTTTTTTTCATTTTTTCGATAACCTCTTTGCGACGGCGGTCAAACTTGCTGCAATCGTGCTGCAACCACGCTCGGTGACGCTCTTTGAGCAATGCCCGCAACGGAGTGTCCTTACTCTTCAGTTTCTTAAGTTTATCCAGAAAAGCCAAATGTTTTCCATCCCGATCATATACGTCCACTTTGTCAACAAGGGAGGATTTTTCACTCATTTTGGTTATAATCGGCAGTGCCTTGAAAAAAATGTAATGGCATAAAAAATCCGGCTTACGCGGATAATTTTCAATATCTGTTTTTCCGCTCTGTTGCTGATTATCCAAAGCAAACTCGTAACGGTGTATCATTCCCAAACGGCTTCTCTTTTTATCCAATGCCACAATGCAGACTTCCGTTTGATAACCGTTTTTTTGAGCTTGTTGCAAAATCTTCCTGGTTTGTTGAGGCATCAACATGTTCCTCTGCCGAAAAACAATTAAATTATAGCGGAGATTAACCGCCTCCTCCAGTATACGATTAAACCATCGGTCTGCCGTTTGGACTTTATTGGTATCATTTTCGGGAATAAATGCTTTCAGCTCGTCAATTTCCAGCAATGCCGGTTTGGTGGCAAAACTTTCTTCAAGAAGAGGTTTAATCCGCGTAGACTTCCCGGCTCCCGGAGAAGAGAATACAAAGATTATTCTCGGCTTTTCTCCCACACCAACCTGCCGTTTGCCTGTAAAAAAGTAATTGCTGACAGCCGTTAAATTGTGTTGTTCTCCGCCGTCCATTTCCCCTCCTTCGGATTGTTTGGGGAAGAAAATATCATATTTTGTCTAAAAGTACAACAACTATTCTGACAGGGACACATATTCGTGTATTTGACCACCAACCATCGGTTCGCCGACACCGGTTGTCGTCGGAAAACTTATCGGTAAAAAATACAGCCGTCGCACCGCTTGAAACGCTATTGACTGTGCTCCCAAAGCTTCCGAATTTAATCCTTCTTCACTTACCGTTTTTACAATCATATCAGGAAGTCTGAGCCTCAAAAAACGCAATATCGTCGGGTTTTTGGCTCCGCCGCCGCAGACTAACAGAATTTTTGGAATTTCGGGCAGATACATTAAAATCGAGTAAGCAATGCTTTCGGCAACAAAAGCCGTTACCGTTGCAGCTCCGTCTTCAAGACTCAAGCCCTCCAAATGTTCCAATTTTTCCTTAAACGTTTCTCGGTCTGCCGATTTGGGCGGATATTTTCCGAAATATTTGTGCCGCATCAGACTGGCAACAATCTGTTCATTGACTTTTCCCGTAATCGCCAATTTGCCGTTATAATCCATATCCATTCCGGCGTGCTTGTGAACCCAGTCATTAATCGCCGCGTTGCCGGGGCCGGTATCAAAAGCCATCATTTCACCAAAAGAGCCAATCCATGTTACGTTGGAAAGCCCTGCTATATTAACTACAGCAATCGGCTTACCCATATCCGAACAAACCGCCGCATGATACACCGGGTCTAACGGGCCGCCCTGCCCTCCGGCCAGAATATCCGCCTTATGAAACTTATTTACAACCTTTATTCCCGTCAGCTCCGAGAGTAAAGCTCCATCGCCCATTTGCAAGGTGTAGTGTTCTGCCGGATTGTTATAAACCGTATGTCCTTCAAACCCGATAACATCTATTTTAACATCATAATCTGCAATAAACTCTTTGACTATTCGGGCATGAAATTCGGTAATTTCCCGCTCAACTTCAGCTATACGGGCAAGCTCTTCCTCGCTTTCGGGCTTTTTGCCAATAACAGAGCGAATTTTATCTCGCAACACCTCATCATAAGGAACATTGACACACGGACCGTAATTATAGACATCAACACCATCGGTTGAAATCAGTGCCGCGTCAACTCCTTGTATAGAACTTCCGCTCAACAGCCCCAAAGCATTGAGTGTCTTAATCGCTTCCATTGTAAAAAAAATCACCTCTTTTGTTGCATTGTTTTCATTATATGATAATATCCCTTGGTTAAGAATTTGTTTATTGCTTTTTAAACAAGTTTTTAAGGTGAAATTTTCAATATAAGGAAAGGGACAATGAGTCAATTTAAATCAGAATTTTTTAACCTCATGCTGGAACGCGGTTTTTATAACCAATGCACAAACGAGAATGGTTTTGATACCTACCTCTACGAATGTGAAAAAAGCGGAAAACCAGCTGTCGGTTATCTTGGCTCAGACCCTACCGGAGACAGTTTACATGTCGGGCACATCGTTCCGTTAATGATGATGCGTTGGTTCCAAAAATGCGGACACAAACCGTTAACTCTTGTCGGTGGTGCCACAGCTCGTATCGGCGACCCTTCCGGTAAAGATAAACTTCGCCCTTTTTTGGATGAAGCTACTTTACGGCACAATATTGAAGGGCTCAAAAAATCATTCGGTAAATTCTTAAAATTCGGTAACGGAGCCAATGACGCCGTTATGGTCGACAACTGGGATTGGTTCAAAGACATTAACTATCTGGCGTTTCTCCGTGATATAGGAACATACTATTCCGTCAACCGCATGTTGACAATGGACAGCGTCAAAACTCGCTTGGAACGCGAACAGCCGATGTCCTTCCTGGAATTTAACTATATGTTGCTCCAAGGATATGACTTCTGCGAACTTTACAAACAATACGGTTGTCGTGCTCAAATCGCCGGTTCCGATCAATGGGGAAATATCACCTCAGGTACCGAGCTGGGCAGACGCAAATATGATGTGGAGTTGTTTGGCTTTACCAGCCCGATTATCACTGATTCCAACGGTAAAAAAATGGGTAAATCCGAAGGTAATGCCGTTTGGATTAACGAAGAGAAACTGCCTTCTTATGATTACTACCAATACTTCCGCAATATCGGTGATGCCGAAGTCGGTAAATGTCTGAGAATTTATACAGATCTGCCGATAGATGAAATTCGTAAACTGGAAGCTCTTCAAGACAAGGAAATCAATGAAGCCAAGAAAATCCTCGCCTTTGAAGCCACAAAAATCTGCCGCGGTGAAGAGGAGGCGACAGCGGCTCAACAAACTGCCGTTCAGACTTTTGAACAAGGTGCTGCCGGTGGAGATTTGCCAAGTATTGAAGTTTCCACCGGAACAGGAATCGGAGTTCTTGACGCTTTTCTTCAAATCGGGTTTGTCGGCAGCAAAGGCGAAGCTCGTCGTTTAATTAAGCAAGGCGGATTAAAAATCAACGACAAAACCGTTAGTGATGAAAATTATGTCATTACCGACAAAGATTTTGCGGATGGACAAGTTAAACTTTCTCAGGGAAAGAAAAAACACGGATTGATTAAAGCCGCATAACCAAATAAAAAATTTATGAAAAAAGGTTCCTTCGCGGACCTTTTTTTTATTGATTTTCGTCCAAAATTATATATGATGAAAACTAAACTTATAAGACTCTCTGAATGTATTATTAAAAACCTTTATAAACATGCTTAAATTCGTAAAAGAAAACTGGAATGTTCGCAACATTCATGTTGTCAACATCGGAAAACCGACGTGGGTTATTAAATCTACAGAAGGTTGCACTCTCCAACTTCCCGAGCAATTTTGTCAGGGAAAACCTCCTCGAAAAAAATTCTGGAAAAGGAATCATCTGGTTTCACTGGATAAAATCGGTCCTTATGTGATTGGTGTTACCATCAACGGAAAAAGAATATATCTGTTTGACGAAGAGCAGTATCCTCGACCGGTGCGTCTTTATCTCCAAGCCAGAGACGAAGAGATGCAAAGCCTTTGGAACAACATTGCCCCCGTCAATTCGGATGATTTGCAGAAGCTTCCTTTGTTTATGAACATCCGTGAAAATTTTCTGTATCAGAAACTTCCCGATGGGGAAATCTGGCGGAAAAGACTGGCGTTGGAACTGATTATATGTCGTGCAATTCAAAAAATTTGCTTCAGACATTATTTTCCATCCCCCGCTTTCACGGAAAAAATATGCGAAAAGGAGTTTCAACAGGTTCTTCTGGAAGTGGGATTTCCGAAAGAATACGAGAAGGTTCTTGACAATGTAGTCTATGAAACAAAATGTATGCTTCGGGCGTATGTCAAAGACTGCCTATTGGCAACAGTTTCCAAGCGTAAAGCCTTCGAAAAATCCGAGTTTCTCATTTATGAGAACGCATTTATGCCGATGGAGCTTTCCTTGGATAGTATTAAATCATATATTTCACAACTTAATACTTAACGCTTTATGAAAAAGTATGCTAACACGGAAAAGGACTTCAACAAACTGGGGACCTTGATGAAGCAGCGTATTCAAATGCTGCGTTCAATTATCCCTGATTGGGATGAGACAAAAGATCTGAGAGAAATCAACGGTTGTCTGATGGCGGAAGCAGCTGTCGAACTGTTCCAAGAGAAGCTCTCCAAAAACAAAACCCTGACCGAAGCTGATTTTCTGGCTGTCGGGAATCTTGTTTTCGGAGAAGACTACAAACATCTCGGCGGCAACCCCAAAAACTTTGCCATTGCCATGGCTTTTGCTCTGATTGAGGATCAGAAAGGCGACGGTACGTGGTATGGTTGCAATCTGGCCAATTCTCTGTCCATGTCCCAGCCTATCTGCGGGGATGTAAACGGCAAAATCATCTCAACCGATCAGATTTGGCAATATGCCATGACAATCGGATTTTGATCTCTAAATCCTCCTTATCATCCTGAAATGCCCTAAAAACGCATTTCGGGATGATTGTTTTTTAAATCCGCTCTTGATATTTCGCCGATTACCTCTTAAATTTACAGAAGGTTTGGATAAATAACATGAGGTGCTTCAATGGACAACAATCTCCCGGAATTGCGGGATATTCACCTTCCGGACGGTGTTTCCGCTTTTCCGCCGGCTTACGGATGGTGGGTTCTTATCGGCGGAGCTCTTATTATATTCGCTCTCATTGAAGCTATTCTCTTTTTTCGGAAAAAAAGTAAAAAACTTTATGCACTGCGGCTCATCAACCGTATTCAGGAACACAATGTTGTCGTTTCTGCCTTGCAAATGTCTGAAATCCTACGGCGTATCTGCGTTTATAAATATAAAAACGCAGCCGCATTATTCGGAAAAGAGTGGATTGATTTTCTAAACAGCCATTCTAAATATAAATTAGAGGGAAAAGCCGCCGGATTGTTGGTAGACGCCCCTTATATTGCCCAAAACACTCAAACCTACACCGCAGAAAATGCAGAAACACTGAAAAATTTCTGTAAAAATTGGATAGGAGAGAATCTATGAATCATTTTGCCTATCCTTTAGCCTTCCTATTGCTTTTGCTGCCGTTTGTCATCCGACGTTTTTTTCCTCCTGTCAAAGGACTGCACGGGGATGCTTTACGGATACCATTCATTGATGACATCGCAAAAATCAATATTAAATCCGGAAACTTATGGGGAATCCGTGGCAATGGTTCAACGGGATGGAACACGCCTCTTTGGCTTTTATATGCTATTTTTGTGCTTTTGGTAGGGGCAGCCGCTCGACCACAATGGGTTGGTGAGCCTGTCCGATTGAAAAACTACAGCCGAGATATTTTAATGGTTATGGATATTTCAACTTCCATGTTGGAACCGGACTTTGTTCTTCAAGGTCGGAGAATTGACCGTTTAACCGCCGTTAAAAAAGCCGCCGGAGAATTTATCCGTAAAAGAAGCGATGATCGAATCGGTCTGGTTCTGTTCGGCACCAGAGCTTATCTGCAAGCTCCGATCACTTATGATAAAAAATCAGTTGAAGAAATTCTATGGGCAATGGAAGCCGGAATGGCCGGCAACTCTACTTCTATCGGTGATGCATTGGGATTATCGCTAAAATCCTTGAAAGACGCTCCGAATCCTGACAAAAAAATCATTATTCTTCTTACCGACGGCGAAAACAACGACGGCAGTCTGTCTTTGCCTCAGGCAATTAATCTGGCAAAAAAAGAGGGGGTTAAAGTCTACACTATCGGTGTCGGGAACGACCGCTATCTGGAAAGTGTTTTTGGCATTAAGCTCGGCAGAAGCGATTTGGACGAGAGCGGACTGAAACAAATCGCCGCAGAAACAAAAGGAACATATTTTCGGGCAAAAGATACCGAAAGTCTGCAAAAAATCTATAACATCATTGATGAAATGGAACCTAGTGCCAACGAAGACAAATTTATTCAAGAGACTAAGGAGCTTTATTATATTCCTTTAACCGGAGCATTTGTATTGGCTTCTATATTGGTCTTTCTCGGTAGGAGGCGTAAATAATGCAAGAATTTATCAATAATTTTCATTTTTTGCGTCCGTTATGGCTGCTGTTGCTCATTATACCGCTGTTCTTTTATTGGAAATATTTTCGAGGAATTAACAATAAATCCTCTTGGGAAAATGTCTGTGACAAACGTCTTTTGGATTTTCTGCTGGTTAAAGGAAGCTCCAAACAACGCCGGATTATTTCACATATCGGTTTATGCAGTTTTGTTGCCACGGTTATCGCTATTGCCGGTCCGAGCTGGGAGAAAAAAGAAATTCCGAGTTTTTCCCCTGAAAATCCGGTTATGATTTTGCTCAACCTGTCCAGCGATATGGCGGAAACTGATGTTACCCCTACTCGTCTGGCTCGGGCAAAATTTGAAATCAAAGATTTATTAAATTCGCTTCAAAATGTTCAGAGCGGTTTAATTGTTTACAGCAACGAGCCTTACTTGATTACACCGATTACGGATGACTTGAAATTAGTTGAAAATCTGCTTCCTGCTTTGGATTTTAATGTTATGCCCGAAAACGGAGACATGCTTGACAGGGCAATTAATCTGGCCGTGGAGAAGCTTCGCAATGCCGGATATACCCAAGGCAATATCATAATTTTTTCTTCTGATGTCGGACATCGTTTTGATTTGGCACTGGATGCCGCCCGCAACGCTCTTGCTCAAGGATATAAAGTCAGTGTGGCGGCGATTTCCAAAGACAATACCGATAAATTGGAACTTATTGCTCAAAACGGCGACGGAATTTTTGTTTCCGCAACGGCTGGAGAAAACAGCCTTTCACGGCTTTCTTCTTTAATCAACGACAATGCGAGCGACGAGTTAAAACTCTCGGAGAATCTTCGCTCCAGTTGGTTGGACTACGGATATTATCTCGTGATTTTGCCACTTTTGGGTTGTTTATATTTCTTCCGTAAAGGGATATTAGTCATTGCCTTTGTTATTCTTTTTTCTCATCCTGCAACGGCCGGATTTTTTCTGAATAATAATCAGGAAGGATTAAAAGCTTTCAATACCGGAGATTTTGGCACCGCCTCCGAAAAATTTGAACGAAACGACTGGAAAGGCTCCAGCTATTATCGTCTGGGCGATTATCAAAAAGCTTATGAAGAATTTTCTCGCAACAATACTCCCGATGCTCTGTATAATCAGGGAAACGCTCTGGCAAAATCTGGAAAAATCGACGAAGCCATAAAAAAATACGAAGAAGTTCTTCAACAAGTGCCAAACCATGAAGACGCTCAATTTAATCTGGAATATTTAAAACAGCAACAACAAGAACAAGAGCAACAATCTCAAAACCAGGATAAAAACCCAAACAATCAAAATCAGAACAATCTGCAGGATAATTCCTCCGCTTCCAATCAGCAGGAAAATAATCAACAACAGGAAAATAAAGGCGAATCCGAAAATAAAGAAAATCCTGAAAATAAAAATGAAGAACAAAATCAACAAGGAAATCAGGATAAAGATAATCAACAACAAGAGCAAAATTCTCAAGACAAACAGGATAATTCTGCTGACAAAGAGCAAAAACAACAGTCTCAGGCTTCGCAATTACAAGAACAAAAACAAGCTAATGACAACAGAGAAGAAACCGCAGCTCCTCAGCCTCAGCAAGGGGATGAAAATGAAAAATACGATGAGGAAATGCAGGCTGACATTCAACAATATCGAGAAATTCCGGAAGACGCCGGCGGTTTAATCAGAGCTTTTATCAAAAAAGAATATATGAGAAACAGATATAGAGATTGAGGTTTGAACAATGAAAAAATTTATTTTTGCACTGCTTATCGGTCTTTGTTTCAGTCTTAACGCTTCTGCCCAGTCCCTTACGGCAAAAGCCAACCGAACAAATGTTCCTTTAGGAGAAACCTTTCTCCTGACGCTTGACTATGACGGTACCGACACCTCAGAAGTTCCGGACTTTAACGTCTTGGACAAGGATTTTACCATTTATTCCGTTTCTAACTCCTTTCAATCCCGTTATGTCAACGGAAAGGCTTCACAGTTAAGGCAATGGCAGATTGCACTTATGCCGAAAACTTCCGGTACAATTACTATTCCGCCGCTTACGCTCGGAAATCTTAAAAGTAATCCGCTGACCATTCAAGTTTCCGATGCGGCAACAGTCTCTCCCGCTACGGAAAGCAATGCTTCCCAACCGCGTTTTGCCATTAGAGGAACGGCTGACAATAAAAATCCTTATGTGCAGCAACAAATAAACTACACTATTACATTATACGACACCGGCGGCTTGCAAGGAGAGGCTCCTCAGTTTTTGGATAACGGGCAAAACGACTGGATTATTCGCAATTTACGGGAACCGGAAGTCAATGCCAAAGTCATTAACGGCAAATCTGTCCGTGAAATTAAGTTTTTTTATGCTTTGTTTCCGCAAAAAAGCGGTTTGTTGAAAACTCCGGAAGTTCGTTTCAATGGTTATTATCTGACAAACAGCCGTATCGGTTCGGATCCTTTTGAAGATATGTTCGGAGGAAATCTTCTCGGAGCGGGCATCGGTCTGTCTGATATGTTTGCTACTCGCAATCCGATTTCCCTTGCCGTTAAACCGCTTGACATTAAAGTTCGCCCGGTTCCACAGGAAAACAACGGAAACTGGTGGCTTCCGGCAACCAACGTTACTCTATTTTCAGAATGGCTGCCAAAAAATCCGGCTTTCAAAGTCGGAGAAGCCGTCAACCGAACTGTCTACCTGAAGGCTGTCGGCGTGGTCGAAAATCAGCTTCCGGAGATAAAGTTCAACAAAGCTTCCGGTGTTAAACAATATCCGGAAAAAGCTGTTACTCAAAACGGCATTGAAAATAATGAAATTGTCGCCGTTAAAAAAGTTTCCAACGTTTATATTCCGAATGTCAGCGGAAAAACAACTCTGCCGGCAATTGAAGTAAAATGGTTTAACGTTAAAACCAACCAAATGGAGACAGCCGTTCTTCCGGAGGTTAATATTGATGTTGCCCCGGCGAATTTCGCTGATAAAGAAAAAAATATTCCGAACAAAGAGAGCGACACGCTGGCTCAGAGAGGGAAAAATATTGAAGAAATCGGAGAAGACTTAGTAAAAATTACGGAACAAACACTGCCGAGTGTTCCTAATAATCTAAAGCTTTATGTTTATGCTTCAGTCTCTTTTCTTATCGGTTTGATTGTCAGTTACTTTTTATTCCGGGCCAAAAAAGTTTCCGGTAATGAAAACACCGGTAATTATAAAAAAAGGGTTTTATTATCAGCCAAAAACCGGGATTTTAGAGCTCTTCGCGATAATATTATCCTTTGGGCGGCAGATCACTATAAGGATGACAATATCAAAAACATTAAAGACGTTCTTAAATATAGTCGCAATAAAGAATTTGAACGACAACTGGAAATTCTGACATCTCTGCTTTATTCGGATAATCAATCCGAATGGAATGAAAAGGATTTTATCTCTGCCTTTGAAAAAGTTAACGGACAAAAAGTTCATTCCAAAGCTTCCGCCTCCACTCCTTTACCGGATTTATACCAATAGGTGGTCGGCGACACCCGGCGGGTGGTGCCGAGCCGGCACTGGCGAAAGTTGGCTGGTGGTCGGCGACCACGGGCAAAAGTTAGCTGGTACCCAGCGGGTACGGGCGTCAGTTAGTTGTGGAGAGTAAGGGGCTTGAAACGCTCGTTGGCTTCTCCCTGCCGATAGCGAGTTAGTGCCATAGAATTTTAATTGCAAATTAATCTTTATACTTTATCATCTTTCTTGCAGTTTAGAGGTAAACTGCGGAGTGTAGCAGCTCCTTTCAACAAATATAAAACTCTCCAATTGGGGAGCCACAGGTATAAGCATATTTATATGTCGAAGAATGTGGACTGCGTTGAACAGTTGCTAACTCCCCGCCTTAAGTATTTTAAGGCGGTTTTGTTTAACTAAAACAAAATAAGGAGTTAAAAAATGACTGAATATAAAATTAAAAACAACTTTTTCTACCAATCAGAAAGTAAA
>CAZFRT010000046.1:0-10726 GCA_964521455.1 uncultured Azospirillum sp. | reverse complement strand
GTGTGAATATCAACAAAATAACCTGCGTGTCATCGGAAGAACAAGTCAATCTGCCCGAAACGGCGATTATGGAGAGTGAAGATAAAATTCAAGAAAGCGGACGGATAAGAAACACGCTTGGCTCTCTGCCGACAATTACTGCAATTTTCGGGTTGACGATAGCCAATGCTGTCATTAAAAAACTGACGGAAGAGAAAAAAGAATAAGTTCAAAAAAAGGATAAACAAATGCAAACAGCACCAAAATCATTACGATTGCACATTGCTTTGATGGGAAGGGTTAATTCCGGAAAATCAAGCTTTCTTAATTTGGTCAGCGGTCAGGATGTGTCAATCACATCCAAGCAAGAAGGCACGACAACCGATGTGGTGGAAAAAACTCAAGAACTTTTGCCTTTAGGTCCGGTTGTTTGGCTGGATACTGCCGGACTTGGCGATAATACGGAATTGGGAGAACGGCGTTTGGAGAAAACGCAAGCTGTTTTTGACCGTTGTGATATAGTGGTTTTAGTTTGCGAAGGTAATAAGATAGGTTCTTATGAACAACAGATTATTGATGAAGCGGAAAAGAGAAAACTGCCGTTGATCAAGATTTTTAATAAAGCGGATATTTTCCCGTCGGAAGGGGAAGGGATAGCTGTTGTTTCTACGGATAAATCCTCACGAGATGTTGTCTTAAACAAGTTGAAGGCGGAACTAATCCGTGTTTGTCCGGAAGAGTTTATCAATACGCCGGCTGTTTTTGGAGATTTAGTTCCTCCGCACGGAACGGTGATTATGCTTATCCCGATAGATTTTGAGGCACCGAAAGGCCGCCTGATTATGCCTCAGGTTCAAGCAATACGCGATGGTTTAGATCATGACCAAGCGGTTGTCGTGGTAAAAGAAAACGCTTATCAACGGATATTGGATAACTTAAAAACGCCACCTTCTCTGGTAATCTGTGATTCCCAAGTGGTTGATTTTATGATGGAAAACACACCGAAGGATATAACTTGTACGACTTTTTCCATTCTGTTTGCCCGCCTGAAAGGCGATATTGTTAAAATGGTGGAAGGAGCTGCCGCGATTGAATGTCTTCAAGACGGTGATAAGGTTTTAATTGCGGAATCCTGTACCCATCATGCTGTGGAAGATGATATCGGACGGGTAAAAATTCCGCGTTGGCTCAGAAACAAAACCGGAAAAGAACTTGTTATCGATCATATTGCCGGACATGACTTCCCTAAAAATTTGGAGGAATACAAACTGGTTATTCAATGCGGCGGCTGCATGCATAATCGTCGGGAAATCCTCTCCAGAATTAATAAATGCGAGAGTGTGAACGTGCCGATAACCAATTACGGCATTTGTATTTCCGAGTTAAAAGGTGTATTGGAGAGAGCCTTGGCACCATTTCCTAAAGCTTTGGAAAAATATCGAAAAGTTAAGAACGGATAATTGAAAGTTTTTGTGTAAAAATATTGTTTCTTTAACAAATTAACAGTTTAAAACATAAGATATTATCTTGCTAAACAAGCGTGGATAAGGTATTATCCCAAATAAATTTCAGAAATTTTTTTGTGGTGGACAATCAAAATGATGAAAATGATAAAACCGGTTGTAAATATTTCGAAAGTTATCGAACCGTATAATACTGTTATTGTCGGTTTTAGAGGTGTTATAACTGAAGGAAACAACATTAAGTCGGAGGCTGTTTCCTCTTTGGTAAATATGAAAAAAGCCGGAAAACGGATTGTTTTGGTTTCCAACTCACCGCTTCGCGTTGAGCAAATAGCTCGTTTCCTGCATTCAAACAAGGTACCGTTGGTTGTATTTGATGCGATTGTTTCTGCCGGAGAGATTCTGCACTACCGTTTTAAAAGCCGTCTGGGCGATTTTGCGGCCGTAGGCAGTGCTTATTTTCAAATCGGCAGTCAAAAAAACACAGGTGTTTTCTGCGGTTTGGACTATTTTCGAGCCGACAGCCTTGCCAAAGCTGATTTTATTTATATGAATGAAGTGGCAAAGGCGGATGATTTACTGGAAAATTATCTTCCACAGTTGGAACATGCTGCCAGTTTGGGAATGCCTTTTGTTTGTGCCGGAAACGATACCTCCAGCTATATGGATGGGCAAATATGCCTTTCAACCGGGGCTTTTGCAGAACAATATGCTGTTCTTGGCGGAAAAATTATTACGGTTGGTAAGCCGGATGTTGAGATACTGTCTTATGCAACGGAAGAGCTTCCTGATTTTGATAAGGAAAAAACGTTGGTTATCGGTGATAATCTGGCAACAGACATCAAAGGGGCTAATCTTTTGGGAGTTTCTTCCGCTTTGGTGTCTAAAGGGGTGCATGTGAATTTTTTGGGGGAAGGCTATATCCCTGATGTGGCTAAAACCCGTGAACTGGCTACGAATTTTGATGCGTATCCTGATTTTATAATTTCTAACCTAAGGTGGTAATATGCACTTGCGTCTCTCTTCTTTAATCGGAATTTTTTTAATAATTTGTGCAATAAGTTTTTGGTTTTATCGTTCCACAGTTGGTGTTCCGGTTGAGGAAGAAAAGGAAGTTGCCGTTGAGGTTTCTCAGGATGTTGTTCAAGAAGACGAAATGAAGGAGTTTTTAACCGTCTGGTCAGAATATATATACAGCGGAACCAGCCGGAAGATGTCTTTAAAATTGTCTTTATCTGACAAAGAAATTCCAACAGAGTTGAAAAAATGGCTAAAAAAACATGGCTGGAAAGATGTGGATCGTTTCTTTTATGTGGAACAACGTCTTGCTTCCGTTGTCAAATCCGTTTATTTGCAAAAACACGCTGAAAGTACAATAAAGGTTTTGGAGCGGCAATTGGGGGAAGAAAAAAACGAACAAGTTGCCAATAATATTCGTAAAGTTATCTCCGAACAGAAGAAAATGACAAAGGTAGAAAATGTTTCCCAACAGGAAATTGATATGGTTAAACCCAATGTCGATAAAATACGTGAAATTTTAGAAGGGAAGGTTGTTTATCGGCCTGAAGAGTATGAAAGCCCAAGACGTTAATTTAGGAGAAATTATTGCAGGTTCTTTCTGTAGAGAAGGAAAACTTCCAGATGTCGAAGGATTGAACGAGTTTTTTGAAGATTTGGCTCCCGCGGCGAAAAATGCATGGCCGTTTGATTTCAAAGAAAACGGATACGCCGTGCAATATGACAAAGCGGACTTTTTATATACCCAGTGCGGGCTTGTGAAAAAACTGGATTTGATAATCAGTGTCGGAAACAAAAAAGAAGAATTTGTTATCCGTACCCTGATGACCATTGATGATGAAGCTCTCAGCATCAATTTTGACAGTCTATGCCGAGTACGCGGTACGAAAAACAGTAATTTCGGTAATATCGTTATTAATAAAATGAAGCATTTTATTGACGCACAGGATAAATCTCGAGGAAAGAACTCGGAAGCTTCTAAAATATTACTGGATGCCGCATCCGGTTTGGATAAAAACAAGATGAACGTCTATGGCGGATATATCTGGGCTTATAACGGGTTGGATTTTGCCAATGAAAAAGAACTGGATGAAACTCGTAAAAAATTTGAGGAGTTTGCCCGAAAATCAGGTGTAAAGTTGTCTGATAAAGATTTATCCTTATTTCGAAAACCATGCCATTTCGCTGCATTTGACTGTGGAGTTAAAGTGCCTCTGTCGTCAGGAAAAACGGCTTCCTTGGGAAAAGCGTTTCTTTTGTCGCACTCTTGGCAAGGCAAACTTGTTGCGTCGCCGAGAAAAACAGAACGCCCGGAAGAGCAGAGATATGCAGAAGCATTCAACAACTCCGATTTTTCGGCTCCGAGACGTCGTCGTCTGGCTTTAGAGGTTTTGTCTTCTTCTTATAAAAAGATGCTGAAAAGATTTCGTAAAGCACATTCCTCTGTCAAAAAAAGCAGTAAGGTGGAAATTTACTTAAAAGTAGCTAAAATGAAATTGGCAAAAATTTTAGATCGTCTCTAATTCTTCTTTAATAATTTGCAATTCTAACCATTGATTTTCTTTTTGTTCTTTAATTGCTTGTTTGTTTTCCAACTCTTTGCTGAGCAGGTCAAATCTTTGAGGATTTTCTGTGTATAAAGACGGATTTGAGAGTTCGGTTTCAATCATGGCAATGTCTTTTTCCAATAATTCTATTTCCGTCGGAAGAACCTCAAGCAGGCGTTGCTGATTATAACTGAGTTTAACGGTTTTCTTCGTTGCATTTTCATTTTTATCCGTTTTTGCCGAAAAGACTTTTTTGACACTTTTTGTTGGTTGTTTGTTTTTTAATTTTTCAAGCAGTTCGCTGTAACTTCCCGCATATTCGGTAACGCTTCCGTCTCCCGGCATGTGGATAACGGAGGTAACAACCCTGTCGATGAAATCACGGTCATGGCTGACAAGAAGGATTGTTCCCTCATATTCGTCCAAAACCTCTTGCAGCAAATCGAGAGTGTCCATATCCAAGTCGTTGGTAGGTTCGTCCAAAACCAGAAAATTGGATTTTTGAGCCAATGCAACGGCCAACATCAAGCGATTTTTCTCTCCGCCGGAAAGAGCCGAAACCGGACATTGAGCCTGATCCGGGCGGAACAAAAAGTCTTTGAGATAAGCAACCACATGACGAAACTGCCCGCGAACATTAATGTGGTCTCCTTCATTGCAAAGGGTTTTCCATAAAGTCTTTTTAGGGTCAAGCGTAATACGGTTTTGATCAAAATAAGCTTCTTCGAGATTTTTTCCGATTCTCACGCTTCCGCCATCCGGTTCCAATTTTTTAGTTAAAAGTTTGATGAGCGTCGTTTTTCCGGCCCCGTTCGGCCCGACGATACCTATTTTGTTGCCTTTGATGACGCGAATGGAAAAGTCTTTGACAATATCTCTGTTGCCAAAGATTTTGGAAATATGCTTGGCCTCAATAACCAACTTGGAACGAAAATCCGTTGTTTCCGCATCCAGATTGACGGAGCCGATTTGCTTAATTTGTTCTTTTCTCTGCTGACGCAGTTGTTGCAACCGCCGTAAGCGTCCCATGTTTCGTTTGCGTCTGGCCGTAACGCCTTTATGCAGCCATTCGGTTTCTTCTTCAATTTTTTTATTAAGGTATTTCTGCTCGATAATTTCTTGGTCGATAACTTGTTCCTGCCATTCTTCGAAGAACTTGAAGCCCTTGTTGTTGCGGCGGAGAATACCTCTGTCCAGCCAGAAGGTGGTTTGAGAGGTGTTACTTAAGAACATACGGTCGTGGCTGATAAGAATAACGGCACCTCTGAACTTGGCGATAATTTCTTCCAACATTTCAATTGTCGGCATATCCAGATGGTTGGTCGGCTCATCTAACAGCAAAATATCCGGTTCTTGGATAAGAGCCTTGGCCAGAGCGGCTTTTTTTCGCTCGCCACCGGAAGAAATCTCCGGATTTTGATTTTCATTAATCCCAAATTTGTCAATAAGGATATTCGCTTTGTATTCCTGATTGGCATCATCTTTCGGTAAGCCGGAGAGCACAACTTCCCGAAGTGTTTTGTACGATGAAAAATCCGGATCTTGAGGCATGTATGAAACCTTAACACCCGGTTGAACAAAAATTTCTCCGTAGTCGGGTTCTATTGTTTGGGAAATAACTTTTAATAGCGTTGATTTTCCGCAGCCGTTTCTGCCGACCAGAGAAATTTTATCGCCTCTGTTAATATAGAGATTAACATCGGAAAACAACTCGTTGGTTCCGAAACTCAATTTAGCGTTTTTGATGGTTAGAATAGGAGGTTCAAACATTACAAATCTTCATCTACCAGTTGAGACCCTTCAATCTGCCACTCAATGCCTTTTGCTGCCCAGATAAAGAAATCATTGATTTTTTCCTGTTTAATGCCGATTTTCATACCGATGGTATAGATGGTTTCAATTTCTGTATCCGAAATTTCGTGATCGGCAATGGCGAACAAAATCATTTCTCTGAGAATAAACCGTTTGATTCTGACATCAGAAATTGTTTGCAGTTCTTTGATAACGGATTCTGTTTTTGTTTTTTTTAAGCTTTTCAGTTTGGCAGCGGAAAGACCGATGTCGCCTATTTGTTCTTTGAGGTATTCTCTTTTGTTTTTATCGCTGTTTTTGTTCAGATTCAGGATATAAGCCAAACAATCGGCGTAGATGTGTTTTTCGTTTTCGGTTAAATCTTTATCCAACAATGACATGCAAAATCCTTCCGGGTTCAAATAAATTACTAAAATCTTTATACATGAGAAAATAAAGATTTGCAAAAAGAAATAAAAGAATTATATAATGGCGGCAGTAAAAATGAAATTAATATTGCGAGGAGCGTTTCTATGCCTTTGAAAATTGAATTAAAACCACACGAAAGCATTATTATTGGCGAATCTTTGATAACCAATGACGGTGAACGCACTCGTTTTTATATTGAAGGTAATGTGCCGATCTTGCGTGAAAAATTTATTCTGCGGGAAAAAGAAGCGAATACACCGAGCAAGAGAGTGTATTTTGTCGTCCAACAGATGTATTTGGCAAAAGATCCGTCCAAGCTTCAGGGATTGTATTTGGAATATGTTCGCGATTTGCAAGCTGCGGCCCCAAGCTTGATACCGTTTATTGCCGTGGTGAATGAAAATATTATCAATAATGACTATTATTCCGCTATTAAAAATGCGGATAAACTGGTAAAAAAGGAAACGGAATTGTTCGGTGCAATGTTGGGCGGCGAATAAAACAATATTTTTCTAAAAAGACGGTATTTACCGTCTTTTTTTATGCTTGTTTTTTTGTTCGGGCAAAATTGTCTGAATAGCTGTGAGTAAATTAATTAAAAAGTTGAAAATATTTTTGGAGGAATTAAATCTAAGAGTATTAAAGGGGATGTGTCTTGTGTGAATTTGAAAAAATATATTGGGAGAAGAAATGTCAAATATCACACTAACCGCAAGTATGCGTTCCAACCTATTATCATTGCAAAATACTCAAAATTTAATGGATGTTACACAGGAACGCTTATCCACCGGTAAAAAAGTAAATTCAGCAATTGATAGTCCGTCATCTTTCTATACAGCTCAAAGCTTGAACAATAGAGCTGGCGATTTAAGTGCTCTATTGGACAGTATGGGGCAGGGTATTCAGACTATTAAGGCGGCAAACGAGGGGATTGAGGCAATCACTACTTTTGTTCAACAAGCTAAAGCTATTGCCAACTCCGCATTGGACAGTGCCTCCAAAGTGGCTGAATCCACCGGAACATTTACTGCCGCAACGGCAACCGCTAATACCGGAAGTCTGAAGATTTCGATTTCCGGTTCCGATGCTCCGATTGCTGATTTGGTAATTAGCAGTACAAACGGTGATACAATTGCCAATTTGGTTGCGGCAATTCAGGGGGCTTTGGATGGAGCAACCATTGACGGAGTTTCCACGGCAGGCAAGTTTGCCGTAGAAAATGATAACGGCAAAATTAAGATTTCATCTGTCGACGGAACAGAAGCGTCCATTCAAGGGACTGCGGCCGGATTAAGTTTTAACAACACTATCGGAAACTCTACCAGAGCATCTAATGCCGAACAGTTTAACACTATTATGGATCAGATTGACCAGTTGGCTAAAGATTCCGGCTATAAAGGTATTAACTTGTTGCAGAAAAACGATTTGACCGTTGTTTTCAATGAAGATCGTTCTTCCAAAATCGATATCATCGGTGTTGATGCCAGTTCCACGGGGTTGGGAATGTCAACGGTTACGGCTGAAGGTTGGATGGATGATGCGACACTGACGGAAACAATCGTTTCAACAGATGCGGCAATTTCTAAATTGCGTACAATGGCTTCCGAGTTCGGTAACAACTACTCAGTTGTTCAAAACCGTGAAGACTTTACGGAAAACCTGATTAACGTATTGACCGAAGGTGCAGACAAATTGACCTTGGCCGATATGAACGAAGAAAGTGCAAACATGTTGGCTTTACAGACCAGACAGCAATTGGCTATTAACTCCTTGAGTTTGGCTTCTCAGGCTGCCCAGTCCGTATTGAGGCTGTTCTGATTTTTTATAAAACATTCTCCATGTGCATTTAGGGTAACGGAACTTTTGCCGCTACCCTTAAGTGGTTTGTATTTACGTAAAAGAATTGTTAACAGTTCTGTTTTTTTCTGTTGTTTTTTATTAAGAAATGGTTAGATTTAAATCAATAGAACATTATATAGAAAATAGAATGTAGTAACGCTTGGCTAGGACAGAAGAACGAAACAAGTGAAATTACCAACAGTATTTGGAGATGAAAAATGGCTGACATATCATTAACCGCAAGTATGCGTTCAAACTTGCTGTCTTTGCAAAACACTCAAAAATTAATGGATACAACACAAGAACGTTTGTCAACAGGTAAAAAAGTAAACTCCGCGATTGACAATCCTTCCTCTTATTATACGGCACAAAGCTTGAATAATCGTGCTAATGATTTGGACGCTTTATTGGACAGTATGGGACAAGGTATTCAAACCATTAAAGCAGCTAACGAAGGTATTGAAGCAATTACGGCATTTGCTCAACAGGCTAAAGCTATTGCCAACTCTGCTCGTGACGATGCTGCCAAGTCTGCTCCCGTCGTTGGAAAAGGAACTCAGGTAAATGCTTCAGAAGGTGATACTTTGACCGTAACCTTAAACGGTGTTACAAAAAATATTGCATTGTTAGCTGATGTCGAAATCTCAAGCCCTGCTGATGAGGCAACGGATATGGCTGCTTTGGCAACTGCATTGAATAATGCAATGAAGGATGGTGATACTGGTTTTGGTGCAACAGACGGAGCTAAGGTTACTTTCTCTTATGTTGCTGGAAAAGGTATTCAAGCAACTGTTGCCGACGGTTCGGCCGATAGTGTTTCTCTCAGCGGAACAATCGGCGGTATTACTTTCTCCGGAGAACAGGGAAGTAATGCTCGTGTAAACTATGAAAAACAATTTAACAGTATTTTAGAACAAATTGACCAGTTAGCTAAAGATTCCGGTTATAAAGGTGTCAACTTACTGCAGAATAACGACTTAACAGTTATCTTCAATGAGGATCGTTCTTCTAATCTGCTGATTAAAGGTGTTGATGCAAGTTCTACGGGACTTGGTTTGAGTACTGTTTCCGGTTGGGCTAATCCGGATAACAAGGCTATTGATCAGACTATCGTTGATGTTGATGCCGCTATTAACAAACTGCGTACAATGGCATCTGAGTTTGGTAACAACTACTCAGTTGTTCAAAACCGTGAAAACTTTACAGAAAGTTTGGTTAATGTATTAACCGAAGGTGCAGACAAACTGACCTTGGCCGATATGAACGAAGAAAGTGCAAACATGTTGGCTTTACAGACCAGACAGCAATTGGCTATTAACTCCTTGAGTTTGGCTTCTCAGGCTGCCCAGTCCGTATTGAAACTGTTCTAATCCTTAGATTAGTTAAAAAGAAAGGCGGTGAAAACACCGCCTTTTTTCGGTTTTAAACATTAACCTTTTTTTATATAAATCAAACTATACTAAAAAGTAATATTGTATTTCGATGCTAATTGTGATACTATATATCTTGTATTGGCAGTAAGCCAATGGACAAGTATTAACCACAGTATATGGAGAAAAACTATGTCAGAAATTTCATTAACCGCAAGTATGCGTTCCAATCTTTTATCTTTACAGAATACACAAAGCTTGATGGACACAACACAAGAACGTTTGTCTACAGGTAAAAAAGTTAACTCAGCTATTGATAACCCTTCTTCTTACTATACAGCTCAGAGCCTGAACAACAGAGCTAATGACTTGAGCTCTTTGTTGGACAGCATGGGTCAGGGTATTCAAACCATTAAAGCTGCTGACGAAGCTATTGAAGCTATCACCACTTTTGCTCAGCAGGCCAAAGCTATTGCCAACTCCGCTCGTGACGAAGCTCCGAAAACAGCTGAAGGCAAAGGTACTGTTGACAAAGATACAGCCGGAAAAATCACTCTGAAATTTAAAGACGCTGAAGGTGCTGATAAAACTCTTGATATTACAGGTGCTGCAGCTAACACTGATTTGGAAAAAATTGCTGATGCAATCAACACTGCTATTGCTGCCGATGACGATGCCAAAGGTAAATTTACAGCCACAGCTACTTCTAACGGTGTTAAATTAGAATCCGTTGACGGTACGGTCGCTTCTGTTGAAGGAACAATCAACGGTATTGACTTTGGTACTGCCGAAGTCGGAAGTGAAGCTCGTGTAAACTACATGAAACAGTTCAACAGCATTTTGGAACAGATTGACCAGTTGGCAAAAGATGCCAGCTACAAAGGTGTAAACCTGTTGCAGAATAACGACTTGACTGTTATCTTCAATGAAGATCGTTCTTCTAAAATCGACATCAAAGGTGTTGACGGAAGCTCTGCAGGTCTTGGTATGAGTGCTGCTACCGGTTGGGCTAATGCTGATAACAAAGCAATTGACGCAACCATTAGTGAAGTTGACGCCGCAATTTCTAAATTGCGTACAATGGCTTCCGAGTTCGGTAACAACTACTCAGTTGTTCAAAACCGTGAAGACTTTACGGAAAACCTGATTAACGTATTGACCGAAGGTGCAGACAAATTGACCTTGGCCGATATGAACGAAGAAAGTGCAAACATGTTGGCTTTACAGACCAGACAGCAATTGGCTATTAACTCCTTGAGTTTGGCTTCTCAGGCTGCCCAGTCCGTATTGA
>CAZFRT010000045.1:0-10742 GCA_964521455.1 uncultured Azospirillum sp. | reverse complement strand
TCAGCAGAATCGTTATTGAACGTCCTGCTAAAAAAGCCAGAGTTACAATTCACTCTGCAAGACCGGGTGTTGTTATTGGTAAAAAGGGTCAGGATATTGAAATCTTGAGAAAAGAAATTCAGAAAATGACTGATTCCGAAGTCCAGTTGAACATTCTGGAAGTAAGAAAACCTGAGTTGGATGCACAATTAGTAGCTGATTCAGTTGCACAACAGTTGGAACGCCGCGTTGCTTTCCGTCGTGCGATGAAACGCGTTATGCAGTCAGCTCTTCGTTTAGGTGCAGAAGGTATTAAGGTTAGCTGTTCAGGCCGTTTAGGCGGTGCTGAAATCGCAAGAACTGAATACTACCGTGAAGGTCGTGTTCCTCTTCATACATTGCGTGCTGACATTGATTATGCAACCTCTACGGCTCACACAACTTATGGTGCTTGCGGCGTAAAAGTATGGATCTATAAAGGCGAAATCATGGCTCACGATCCTATGGCTCAAGACAAAAAGTTGGCTGAACAAAAATAGAAATTGAGGTTAGAATAAAATGTTAAGTCCAAAAAGATTGAAGTTCCGCAAGCAGCACAAAGGCCGTATTCACGGTCTGGCTAAAGGCGGCTCTGAATTAAGTTTCGGTTCATATGGATTGAAAGCTCTTACCCCTGACCGTATTACCGCTCGTCAAATCGAGGCTGCTCGTAGAGCTATTACACGTCAGATGAAAAGAGCCGGAAGATTATGGATCCGTATTTTCCCAGATGTTCCTGTATCTGATAAACCAGCCGAAGTTCGTATGGGTAAAGGTAAAGGTTCAATCGAATATTGGTGTGCAAGAGTTAAACCTGGTCGCATCATGTTTGAAGCTGAAGGCATTGACGAAGAGACAGCTCGTGCAGCTTTTGCTCTCGGTGCTGCTAAGCTGCCAATCAAGACCAAGTTTGTTAAACGCTTGAATTCTGATAAGGGAGAAGCATAAGATGGTAAAAACAAAAGATCTTCGTGCTATGACGATAGATGAGTTGGAAGCTAAATTGCTCGAAAACAAAAAAGAACAATTTAACTTAAGAATCCAACAATCTACTGGACAAATTCAAAATACTGCGGTAATAAGAAAAGTCCGTCGTGAAATAGCAAAAATCAACACGCTCATTGCTGAGCGAAAGAAGAATAGTTAGGGAGTAAAAAATTATGCCTAAAAGAATTCTTCAAGGTGTTGTTGTTAGTGATAAACAGGATAAAACTGTCGTGGTCAGTGTAGAGCGTCAGGTTATGCACCCTGTTTATAAGAAGTTCGTTAAGAGAAGCAAAAAATATGCTGCTCATGATGAAAACAATCAGTTCAAAATCGGTGATATTGTCAAGATTGAAGAATCAAGACCTTATTCTAAAACCAAAACTTGGACTGTAATCGTTGATAACGCCTAGAAAAGAAGGAATTAAAAAATGATACAGATGCAAACCAACCTTGATGTTGCCGATAATTCCGGTGCACGTCAGGTGCAGTGCATAAAGGTTCTTGGGGGTTCCAAGAGAATGCATGCTTCTGTGGGTGATGTTATCGTGGTTTCTGTTAAAGACGCTATGCCGAAAGGTCGCGTTAAGAAAGGCGATGTCCACAAAGCTGTAATCGTTCGCACAGCAAGTGACATTAGACGCAAAGACGGGTCTGTTATCCGTTTTGACAATAATGCTGCTGTTCTGATTAATAAAGACGGTGAGCCGATCGGTACTCGTATCTTTGGCCCTGTTACAAGAGAACTGCGTGCGAAGAAATTTATGAAAATTATTTCGTTGGCACCGGAGGTGTTATAATGAGCCTTAAGTTGAAAATTAAAAAAGGTGATAAAGTTGTTATCTTGTCAGGTGATGACAAAGGTAAAACGGGTGAAGTAGTAAAAGCTATGCCTAAAGAGGGTAAAGTGGTTGTTCAGGGTATTAATCTGGTTAAAGTTCACCAGAAACCTAGCCAAACTACTCCTGGCGGCATTGTTACTAAAGAAGCACCTATCCATGTTTCTAACGTTGCATTGGTTACCAGCGATGGTAAAGCAACTAAAGTTGGTTATACCGTAAAAGATGGAAACAAAGTACGTGTTGCTCGTAAATCCGGTCAAGTAATCGACTAAGTAAGGGAAAATCTTATGACAAACTTTGAAAATTTATATAACAACGTCATAAAGAAATCTCTTGTGGAGAAATTCGGTTACCAGAACCCACATGAGATTCCTAAGTTGACTAAAATTGTCTTGAACATGGGCGTCGGTGATGCCGTTACAGACAAAAAGAAACTTAACAATGCTGTAGAAGAAATGGCTTTGATTGCCGGTCAGAAACCGGTTGTTACCAAGGCTCGCAAATCTATTGCTACTTTTAAGTTAAGAGATGGAATGCCTATCGGTTGTAAAGTAACTCTTCGTTCCGACAGAATGTATGAGTTCCTTGAAAGATTGATTAACATGGCTTTGCCTCGCATCAGAGACTTCCATGGTATTTCCGGTAAAAATTTCGACGGTAAAGGAAACTTTGCTTTCGGTATTAAAGAACAGATTATCTTTCCGGAAATTAACTATGAAAAAGTTGAAAATGTAAGAGGTATGGATATTGTTATCTGCACATCTGCTAGAACTGACGAAGAAGCAAAAGCTCTTCTTACAGGTTTTAACTTACCTTATAAGAAATAAGCGGGGATTTTACTATGGCAAAAACAAGTTCAGTTTATAGAAACTTGAAAAGAGTTAAGATGGCAGAAAAATTTGCTAATCGTCGTCTTAAACTCAAAAATATCGTTATGGATAAAAACGCTTCTCCGGAAGAAAGATTCCAAGCGACTTTGAAGTTGGCAGAATTGCCTCGTAACTCAGCAAAAATTCGTGTTAGAAACCGTTGCAAAGTTACCGGACGTTCTCGCAGTTATTACAGGAAATTCGGTGTTAGCCGTGTTGAATTAAGAGATATGGCTAGTTTCGGTGAAATTCCTGGATTGGTAAAATCAAGCTGGTAAGGTAGGAGATTAAGATTATGTCAATGACTGATCCTTTGGGCGATATGCTCACACGCATTAGAAACGCACAAAGAGCGAAGAAAAATGAGGTCGTTTCCCCTGCTTCTCGCTTGCGTGAAAATGTATTAGAAGTTTTGAAGAAAGAAGGTTACATTGCCGGATATGAAAAAGTTAATGTTCGTGCTGGTGTTGATGAACTTCGCATTCAATTAAAGTACCATGAAGGTACTTCCGTTATAACCGAAATTTACCGTGTATCTACTCCGGGTCGTCGCGTTTATTCAAGCGTTAAAGATTTGCCTAGAGTATACAACGGCTTGGGTATTTCTATCATCTCTACACCTTCAGGTGTTATGAGCGATCATGATGCTAGAAAAGCCAATGTCGGCGGCGAAATTCTTTGTCAAGTATTCTAAGGGAGAAAATGGATGTCTAGAGTAGGTAAATATCCTGTTATTATCCCTAACGGCGTAACAGTCAGCGTTGATAACAACGTTGTTACAGCCAAAGGTAAATTAGGTGAACTCAGCTACGCATTTGACGATAGTCATGTTGCTACAAAGTTAGAAGACAACAAAGTTGTTGTTACACCGTTGTCTGAATCAAAAACAGCCAGAACACTCTGGGGTACCACTCGTGCCCGTATCAACACCTTGGTTAAAGGTGTCAGCGAAGGTTTCAAAAAAGAGATGGAACTCGTTGGTGTCGGTTATAAAGCTCGTGTAGAAGGCAGTTCTAAGTTAGTATTGTCTTTGGGTTTTTCTCACGATGTAATTTTCAATGCTCCTCAGGGCATTTCCATTACTTGTGCGTCTCCGACCCAAATCACTGTCTCTGGTGCTGATAAACAACTGGTTGGCCAAGTTGCTGCGGAAATTCGCAAATACCGTTCTCCTGAACCTTACAAAGGTAAAGGCGTTAAGTATGTCGGCGAACATATCCGTCGTAAAGAAGGCAAGAAGAAATAAGGAAAAATTCAAATGAATACGCCAAGAGATTTGTTTAATAAAAGAAAAGCTCGCGTAAGAACTGCTTTGAAAAACGCAGCAAACGGAAAACCAAGATTGTCGGTTTTCCGCAGCGGTAAGCACATTTACGCTCAAATTATTGACGATGCTAAAAGTTCGACCATTGTTTCTGCATCTACTTTGGAAAAAGAAATCAGAGAGAATGTTAAGAAAGCATCTACAGTCGAAGCTGCTAGCTTCATTGGTAAAATTGTGGCAGAAAGAGCCGTTAAGTCAGGTGTCAGCGAAGTTGTATTTGACAGAGGCGGTTACATCTACCATGGTCGTGTTAAAGCTTTGGCTGATGCAGCTCGTGCTGCCGGTTTGAAATTCTAGGAGTTTATGAGATGGCACAAGCTGTAGATCGTCGTAAGGCAGAAAAAAAAGAAGAACTGGTTGAGAAACTGGTTTATGTTAATCGTGTAGCTAAGACCGTTAAAGGCGGACGCAATATGTCCTTTGCTGCTCTGGTTGTTGTCGGAGATCAGAAAGGTCGCGTCGGTTTCGGTTCTGGTAAAGCAACAGAAGTTCCTGATGCTATTACCAAAGCTACTAACGAAGCTAAGAAAAATATGGTTCGCATTCCTCTTCGTGAGGGCAGAACTCTTCACCACGATATTCAAGGTCGTTTTGGTGCAGGAAAAGTTGTTTTGAGAACTGCTCCTGCCGGTACCGGTGTTATTGCTGGTGGTCCGATGCGTGCTATTTTTGAAGTATTGGGCGTACAAGACGTTGTTGCAAAATCTTTGGGTTCCAATAACCCTTACAATATGATTAAAGCAACATTCAACGCTTTGGAAGCTATCAATTCACCTCGTATGGTTGCTGCAAAACGCGGTAAAAAAGTCGGTGATATTGTTAGCCGTCGTGAAAATACTGCCAATGCTAAATTGGATAAAGAGGAGGCTTAATTATGTCTAAGAAAACTATTAAAGTTACTCAGACGGGAAGTCCTATCGGTCGCCCTGAATCTCAGAGAGCTACATTGATCGGTTTGGGTTTGAACAAAATGGGTAAAACCGTTGAATTAGAAGATACTCCTTCAATCCGTGGTATGATCCGTAAAGTCCCTCACTTGGTAAAAGTTGAGGAATAGAGTTTTCGGTCGGCAGTGCTTACTCAGCACTGCCTGCCCAACTCAATTGCTAGAATATTAAGGTGAAGAAACATGAAACTTAATGAATTAAAAGATAACCAAGGTGCTACTAAGAACCGTATCCGCGTTGCCCGTGGTATCGGTAGCGGCAAAGGTAAGACAGGCGGTCGTGGTGTTAAAGGTCAGAAATCCCGTTCAGGTGTTTCCATCAATGGGTTTGAAGGCGGTCAGATGCCTATTTACCGCAGACTTCCGAAACGTGGTTTCAAGAATCCGTTTGCAAAAGTTTTTGCTGTTGTTAATCTGGACACCATTCAAAAAGCTGTTGATGCCGGCAAGTTAAATGCCAGTGCAATTGATTTGGCTGCTCTTTTGAATGCAGGCATTATCTCCAAAGAATTGGACGGTGTTCGTTTGTTGGCTCGCGGTGCTATTACAACAGGTGTTACAATTTCTGTAAACTCAGCTTCTAAAGCTGCTGTTGCAGCTGTTGAAAAAGCCGGCGGTAAAGTTAACTTTATCGAAGCTTAGTTTCGTAAGCTAAAAAAATAAAAACGGTTGGTTTTTGCCAACCGTTTTTTTGTGTATTATAAAAATAATAAACTAGTTGAATATAAAAATTTTTAGTGTATTAATATCTTAGCATAAAAGGGTTTTTTAGCCCTGTTTTAGTTTGTTTAAAAAGTATGAGGATTTTTTAATATGGTATCATTGGCAGATAAAATGGCAGCAAATATGGATATGTCTGCTTTCAGCAAAGCCACGGAATTGAAAAAAAGATTATGGTTCACGGTTTTGGCTTTGATCGTTTTTCGCTTGGGAACTTTTGTTCCGTTGCCTGGTATTGATCCAAAAATATTATCAGATGTTTTTGCGAAAAATTCGAGCGGTATTCTTGGTATGTTCAATATGTTTGCGGGTGGTGCTTTGGCTCGTATGACAATTTTTGCATTGAACATTATGCCTTATATTTCAGCATCCATTATTTTGCAGTTAGGACAATCTGTTGTTCCTAGTTTGGCTGCTTTGAAAAAAGACGGAGAAGCCGGACATCGTAAAATTTCTCACTACACTAAAGTTTTGACCGTATTTATTACAATGATTCAAGGATATGGTATTGCCGTCGGCTTGGAAGGAATGACCGGAAGTGCTGGTTTGTCCGCCGTTGTAAACCCTGGGTTCGTTTTTAAATTTACAACGATTGTTTCTTTGGTTGGCGGAACGATGATGATTGTTTGGTTGGGTGAACAAATCACGGCTCGAGGAGTTGGTAACGGTTCTTCCTTAATCATTACAGTCGGTATTATTGCCAACTTGCCGACAGCTTTGGCTCAGACTTTTGAGTTGGGTCGTGTCGGTTCAATGTCTATTTCTTTGATTTTGATGCTTTTGGCTATGGTTTTGGCTTTGATTTATATCATTGTTTTGGTTGAAAGAGCTCAGAGAAAAATCACTATTCAATATCCGAAGAGACAAATGGGCGGAAGAATGATGTCTTCTGAAAATTCTCATCTGCCTTTGAAGATCAACCCGACCGGTGTTATCCCTCCGATTTTTGCCAGCTCTTTGTTGCTGTTGCCAATTACGATTGCCAACTTCTCTTCTGAGAATGGCCCGTCTTGGGTACAGTCTTTGAGCCAGATGCTCGGACATGGTCAGCCGTTGTATTTGTTCCTGTATGCATTTTTGATTATTTTCTTTGCATTTTTCTATACGGCTGTTGTGTTTAATCCGGAAGATACTGCAGATAATCTTAAAAAACATGGTGGCTTTATTGCCGGTATTCGCCCGGGAAAAAATACTGCGGAATATCTGGATTATGTTATTACTAGATTAACGGTTTTAGGTGCTGTTTATTTGACCACTTTGTGTATTTTGCCTGAAATTTTGATTTCAAAGTTATCTGTTCCGTTTGTGTTGGGTGGTACAACCTTGCTCATCGTGGTTCAGGTTACGATGGATTTCGTTGGCCAGCTTCAGTCCCATTTGATTGCATATCAGTATGAAGGGCTGATTAAAAAAGCTGCTTTGGCTAACAAAAAGAGAAAATAAGATGAATAAAAACGGATTGGGTTTGCATATTGTCTTTACCGGAGCTCCCGGTTGCGGTAAAGGCACGCAGGCAAGAATCTTAAAAGATAAAATTGCCATTCCTCATCTTTCCACTGGAGAAATGCTGAGAGCCGAGGCCGCCAAAGGTACACCTCTCGGTTTGGAAATCAAAGCTTTGATTGATGGTGGAAATTTGGTTCCGGATGAGATGATTATTAAAATGTTATCCGCTCGGATTGATGAAGATGATTGTAAGAATGGTTTTATTTTGGATGGTTTTCCGAGAACTTTGCCTCAGGCGGAAGTTTTGGAAGAAATGTTATCCAAAAAAGGAATTACTCTGGATGCCGTAATTGAAATTCAGGTTCCTGACGAGATTATTATGGAACGAATTTTGGGCCGGTATGCCTGCATGACTTGCGGTGCCGGCTATCATGATAAATTTCAGAAGCCGAAGGTTTATGGTGTTTGCGATAAATGTGGCGGAACGGATTTTTATCGTAGAATCGATGACAACAGAGCAACTGTTCAAAACAGACTCGTTAATTACCGGGCTTTAACGTATCCGACAATTCCTTATTTTGATAAAAAGGGATTGCTCAGATGTGTTGATGGAACGGGAACAATTGAGGCAACTGCCCGAAAAATAGATGACCTTTTGGCAGTTACAAAACCTCAATAAGCATTTTTTTTGAAAATTTATAAAAAAAATGCAACTTTTTGAATTTTTTTGATAAAAGGGTGGTTGACACTAATAAATAATAGCCTATAATCCGGCTTAATTTTGAAAAGTGGTGATCAACTTTTTAAATGTGATAATTAATTAAATAATGGAGAGTTAATTTGGCTCGTATAGCTGGTGTAAATATTCCGACCGCCAAAAGAGTAGAAGTGGCTTTGACTTATATTTTTGGTATCGGAAAGAAAACTGCTCAAGACATTTGTGCAAAATCCGGAATTGCTCCGGAACGTCGTGTTCATCAGTTGTCTGATGAAGAAGTTGCTAAAATTCGTGAAGTGATTGACACAGATTATCTGGTTGAAGGTGAATTGCGTCGCGAAGTTGGCGTTAACATTAAAAGATTAATGGATCTCGGTTGCTACAGAGGTTTAAGACATCGTAAAGGTTTGCCTGTTCGCGGACAAAGCACTAAGCAGAATGCCCGTACTCGTAAAGGTAAACGCAAGACTGTTGCTAACAAGAAGAAATAGGTGAGATAAATGGCAAAAGCAGTACGTATTAAGAAAAAAGAAAAAAAGAATATCACTGCGGGCGTTGCTCACGTGAATTCTACTTTTAACAATACAAGAATAACAATTACTGATGCTCAGGGTAACACTGTTTCTTGGGCAACAGCCGGTGCTCAAGGTTTTAAAGGCTCTCGTAAGTCTACTCCTTATGCCGCACAGGTAGCCGCAGAAGAAGCTGGTAAGAAAGCTCAAGAAAATGGTATGAAAACTCTTGAAGTTGAAGTTAAAGGCCCTGGTTCTGGTAGAGAATCTGCGATTAGAGCTTTGCAGGTTATAGGTTTTACCATTACGTCAATTCGTGATGTAACGCCTATTCCTCACAATGGCTGTCGTATGAGAAAGAGACGTCGCGTTTAGTATTCAGTTTGAGAAGGTAAGGCTCAAATGCCTTACCGTCTTTTGATTTTGTAAAATATGCATATGCACTAAAATAAAGAGGACATACCAGTGATTCAAAAGAATTGGCAAGAACTTATTAAACCTACTAACTTAGAAGTTGTTTCTGGTGATAACGGCAATAAGGCTAAGATAGTGGTAGAACCTTTGGAAAGAGGTTTCGGCTTAACTTTGGGTAACGCACTGAGAAGAGTTTTATTATCTTCTTTCCAGGGCGGAGCTGTAACAGCCATTAAAATTAACGGTGTGTTGCATGAGTTTTCCGTTGTCCCGGGTGTAAGAGAAGATGTTACGGATATTGTGCTGAACATTAAATGTCTGGCTGTTGCCGTACATGGTGAAGGTCCTAAAACAATGACCCTGAAAGCAGAAGGTCCTTGTGAAGTTACCGCTGCTATGATTGAAACAGGTCATGATGTTGAAATTAAGAATCCTGATCTGGTTATCTGCAATCTGGATGCCGGTGCAAAAATTTCTATGGAACTGACTGTTAATACGGGTAAGGGTTATGTTCCGGCTTATCAGAACAAGGCTGCTGACGCTCCGATCGGTTTGATTGCCGTTGACGCAATCTATTCTCCGGTTAAGAAGGTTTCTTATAAGGTAGAAAACACTCGTGTCGGACAAGTTACCGACTATGATAAACTGACTTTGGTTGTTGAAACCAACGGTGTTGTTACTCCGGAAGATGCTGTTGCTTATGCGGCAAGAATCCTTCAAGATCAGTTGAAACCGTTCATTAACTTCGATGAACCGGAAAATGAAGTTGAGATTGAAAAAGAAGAACTGCCGTTTAACAGAAATCTGTTGAAGAAAGTTGAAGAGTTAGAGTTGTCTGTTCGTTCTGCAAATTGCCTGAAAAACGACAATATCGTTTATATTGGTGATTTGGTTCAGAAGACAGAAGCAGAAATGCTGAGAACTCCTAACTTTGGTAGAAAATCTTTGAACGAAATCAAAGAAGTGTTGGCTAAAATGGGGTCTCCCATGTCGCCGCCATACAAAAGCGACAGGATATTGTTGGAGCCGTCACCCCGGACCCACATGTTCAAGCTGGTATAGGGGAGATTGATGGCGGCCGCCGGAACGCTGTTCTGCCACCAGGCGGTATAGCCCAGCCGTTCCTCCAGCGTGTACCGGATGGAACCGTAGCCCCGGCCCCTCTGCACATTTTCGGCAGCCGTGCCGCGGCTGACCTCCAGGCCCTCGCCATGGCCGCTGTCAAAGATGGTAGTGGTCCTCTCAAAGTCCTCCACCGTCCGGATTGCCGCGTTGGAGACGCTCACCGGTATCGAGGTACTCCGTCCTCCGGCAGAAAGAGTAATGGTCCCCTCGCCGGTCATAGTGGCGGTGAAATTCCCCAGGGCGTCAATGGAGCCGATATTGCCCTCCACCCTTCAGGTGAAGGCCTCCGGGTCCGCTTTCAGAGATTTGTGCTGATAGGCGGCGGTGGCGGTCAGCTGTGTCACGGTGCCGGGGGCCGCCCCCAGGGCAGTGAGGGCAGTGCCGTCGGCGCTGCGGATGGCCAGGGCATCCGGGGTGGTCACAGCGTAGACCTCAGCGGTACCCGTCCTGCGTCCGCTGCCGGCGGTGACAGTCACTTTGCCGCCGGAACTGGGCGTAATCAGCACATTGCCCTCCAGCTTCCCGCCGTCGGTACTCAGGCGGTAGTCCCCCTCCATGGGGATGAAGTTGGTGTCCACGGCAGAGGCGGAGATGTTTACCCTGCTGCCTGCCAGCACATACTGGTTGTCCGCCTGAACATAGAAATGACTCAGCTCGCCGGTAGGCCGGTTGGAGGCCACCAGAAATACCTGGTTGGATACCTTCCGCTCCCCGCCGTCAGAGGGGCGGTTGGCGGTCTTGGCCTCCAGCTTGTCCGGCGCGGTAATCGACCAAGTGGTGGAGCCGCCGCCGTCCAGGCACAGGGCGGTGACGCAGCCCAGCTC